>JBMONJ010000177.1:0-4495 GCA_049324655.1 Candidatus Omnitrophota bacterium
GTCCGCGGCGGGTCTTATGAAGGCGTATGCGGAAAATTATGACTTGAATATCCTTCCTGCCACTGACGACAAGCCGTTCTTTTTTCTTTTAAGGAAGCTCAGGCCGGGAAGTTTTCTTTCTGACCTTAGGCGATTTAACTTAAGCGCCGAATATCTCCCGATTTGGCTGCTGCTTTTAATGAGCGCCCTGACATTTCTTTTGGTAGGGCTGCCCTTGCTCAAGATGGCCAGAGTTATGCCGGCGGGCTTCCCGGTATGGCCGTTTTCAATATACTTTAGTTCCATAGGCCTCGCCTTTATGTTCGTTGAGATGTCTCTTCTGACGAGATTAAGTACTTTTTTGGGGCACCCCATTTACAGCTTATCGGTGGTTTTGTTTTCGCTTTTAATCAGCAGCGGTTTGGGGAGTTACTTTATCGGCAAAGCCGACAGCCAAAAGACCATCGCGGTTTGCATGGCGCTGTTTATCGGGATTTGTCTGTTGTCGGTAGTTTTCTTAAGCTCGGCGTTGAATTATTTTTCTCGATATCCAATTGGTTGGCGTTTGGTGACAGCCGCCGTAATAGTTTTTCTGCCGGGTTTTTTCATGGGGTCTTTCTTGCCTCAGGGAATAAGGTTGTTGGAACGAAAAAGGGGGCCGGTGGCTTTATTCTGGGGTTTGAATGGCGCCATGTCGGTCATCGGTTCGGTGTTGGCCATGATTTTCCAAATAACCCTTGGGTTGAATATGACTTTTCTGCTGGGCGGCATATTGTATATGGTAGCCATCATTAGCCGGTCGGGATTCGATGACTATGCATTTCGAACTGCTGCATAAGGATCAAAAGACACAGGCGCGGGCGGGCAAGCTCAAGCTCGCCCGCGGCGAGGTGGATACGCCCTGCTTTATGCCCGTGGCTACCAATGCCACGGTCAAATGCCTTAACTTAGACGAGATAAATGCCTGTGGCGCGCAAATACTTTTGTCCAATGCCTATCATTTATTTCTGCGCCCGGGGATGGAAGTAATTAAAGCTGCCGGGGGCTTGCACAAATTTATGAACTGGGGCAAGCCCATCTTAACCGACAGCGGCGGGTATCAGGTTTTTAGTTTGGCCCTCTTGCGCAAAGTCAAAGACGAGGGCGTGGATTTTCAGTCGCACATTGACGGTAAAAGGCATTTCATTACTCCGGAAGATGTGATTGATATTCAGGCGACCTTGGGTTCGGATATTATGATGCCTTTGGATGAGTGCGTGCATTATCCTTGCGAGCGCGACCACGCGGAAATTGCCGTAAAGCGCACTACTTACTGGGCAGCCCGGTCGCTTAATGCCCGCAAAAAACTTTCTTCCAATGCGTTTTTATTCGGTATTGTTCAGGGCGCGACCTATGAAGACTTAAGAAAACGCTCGGTTGAAGAAATAGTGGCAATGGGTTTTGACGGCTATTCCCTCGGCGGATTAAGTGTTGGCGAGCCGGATGATTTAATGTATAATATGCTTTCATTTACCGCCGGGCTCTTGCCTAAAGATTTGCCGCGGTATCTGATGGGAGTGGGAACGCCGGAGCAAATTGTAAAAGCGGTTGGTCTGGGCATTGATATGTTTGATTGCTGCGTGCCCACGCGTTACGGTAGGAATGGCACTGCCTTTAGCGATTCAGGAAAGTTGATGCTGCGCAATTCCCAGTATATCAATGACTTTGCAGCCATTGCCCAAGACTGCGGATGCTTTACCTGCCAAAATCATACCCGCGCGTATATCCGGCACCTCTTTAATACCCACGAGATATTAGGGTTGAATTTGGTATCTTTGCATAATGTCCATTATTATTTAGAGTTGATGAGGAGGATTAGAAAGGCGATTAGTAAAGATAGATTTATGGAATTTAGTAAAGGGTTTCTAAGTAAGTATAATGGAGTTGGTATTGGGGGTGAGGATGAGTTGTGAGTAGTGAGGCGAGTAGTGAGGGTGGGGTTGGGTTTTCTATTTGCCCCATCCCCACAACACACAACCCGACACAAAACTCACAACACATTCTCACCCTTTCACCCAAAGAATTTTATGCAAATTGACATTGTCACCATCTTCCCCAAGATGTTCGCGCCGGTTTTGAATGAGTCCATAATCAAGCGGGCGCAGGAGAAGAAAAAAGTTAAAATCACCATTTATGACCTGCGGGATTTTTCCCAAGACAAACACCGCAAGGTTGACGACCGGCCGTTTGGGGGAGGCGCCGGAATGGTGATGAACGCCGCGCCGTTTTTTGCGGCGGTAGAAAATATTTTAAAAGGTAAAAAGAAGACTGCCGGCACCAGGGTGGTATTGCTGACGCCGCGCGGCAAGCGCTTAAATCAGTCAGCCGCGCGGCGCCTTTCTCATCTTAGACACCTGATTCTCCTCTGCGGCCATTACGAAGGCATTGACGAGCGAGTCAGTAAAATCGTCGACGAGGAAATTTCCATTGGCGATTATGTCTTAACTGGCGCAGAACTCCCGGCTATGGTTTTAGTTGACGCAATAACCAGATTAATCCCCGGAGTTTTGGGACACAAGGATTCGGCAAATTTTGAAAGCTTTGAACAAGGACTCTTGGAATATCCGCAGTATACCCGTCCGGCAGAATTTAGAGGAATGAAGGCGCCGGCAATACTTTTAACCGGCGATCACCGGAAAATCGCCGCCTGGCGCCAACAGCAGGCATTAATAATTACCCGAAAAAAACGACCAGAGCTGTTAAAAAATAGGGAGGAATAAAAATGGATAAGCTATCCGCAATTGAAGCAGAATACACCAAAAAAGAAGTGCCGGCCTTTAATGTGGGAGACACCTTAAAACTCGCTATCCGCGTGCAGGAAGGCGACAAGTCCACCTTGCATCCTTTTGAGGGGGTAGTGATTAAAAAGACCGGCTCGGGCGTGCGCAGCAGTTTTACCCTGCGCAAGATTTCCTTTGGCGAGGGAGTAGAAAGGACTTTCCCGTTATATTCGCCGGCCGTCGAGAAAATCCAAGTGGTGAGCCGGGGCAAGGTCAAGCGCGCCAAATTGTATTATCTGCGGGGAAAAATCGGCAAAGGCTCTAAGGTTGAGAGAGAAGAATAATCAAGCACTGCGCAAAATGTTTTACTACGAATATAAGGCGAAACAACAGGGATACCAATTCGTCGTCGGCATAGATGAGGCCGGACGCGGCCCCCTAGCCGGGCCGGTGGTGGCCTGCGCGCTTCTCTTAAAAACCCATTCCTTTAAGAACCGCATCTGTGATTCCAAGCTTTTGACATCACTATCGCGCGAGCGCGCCTTTAAAGAGCTGCGCGGGAAATCGCTTTTCGGTCTTGGCAAAATAGACGAGGCCGTCATAGACAAGATAAATATCCTCGAGGCGACCAAGCAGGCAATGGAAAAGGCGATCGCAGAATTATTTTTCCAGCTGGCAAAAGTAGAAGGCTTTGCGGTCAAAGAATTGCAAAAGCGAAGTTTCCTTTTAGTGGACGGGAATTTCTTTAAGAGCCGCAGGAATTATAATATCCGCAATATTATTGACGGGGAAAACAAAAGTTTGACGATTGCCGCAGCTTCTATTGTCGCCAAAGTTACCCGCGACCGGCTGATGAATGAATACGATAAACTTTTTCCCCAATACGGTTTTTGCCGGCACAAGGGCTATGGCACGCCGGAGCATTTCGCGGCCTTAAAGAAAAACGGCCCCTGCCGTCTTCACCGCAAAAGTTTTTTTCCTTTACGATGTCCAGCAGAAATTTAGAATTAGGCCGGCGCGGAGAAGAATTGGCCGTCGGGCATCTTGAGGCTCAAGGCTACCACATCCTTAAGCAAAACTTCAAGAACTCCCTCGGCGAAATAGACATCATTGCCAAAGATAAAGATACCGTGTGTTTTATCGAAGTCAAGACTCGCGCAACTTTGGACAAGGGCCTGCCGCAAGAGGCCATTAATCCGCACAAGCAGCGCAAATTATCTCAAGTGGCCTTGAGTTTTTTAAAGAGTAAGCGGTTGTTAGACTCCCGCGCGCGGTTTGATATTGTGTCGGTTCTCTGTTCTCCGACGGAAGAAAAGGTAGAAATAATTAAGGATGCATTCCCGCTTTGTGAGCGGTATAGTTACTAGGAGAGCACCAAGACACCAGCCCTGTATTATGTACGGCGTTAAGATTGAAATTAGTGGCAATTGATAGAAATTTGCTTCGCGAAATTAATCGCTTATTCGCTGCGAAAAGCCGCCAGCTTCGGCTCAAGCAAGAGTGCGGCTGGTAAACTGAATTGGGCCCCGCTGGTGCCAATTGGGAGACATTGAATTTTTGCCGGCCGGCACCAATTGTAATGCAAATGTGGGTTGTGAGTTGTGTAGTGATTAAGTGACGTGTCCCCGGAACCCGGAACTCCTGGAGCACGCGTTGCTAAATGCTTTTACGGGTGTCATGGTGGCATGGTGTCGTGGTGACTTAAATGAAAACTGACTTGGAAATCGCTCAACAGGCTCACATCGAGCCCATAACCA
>JBMONJ010000178.1:0-4453 GCA_049324655.1 Candidatus Omnitrophota bacterium
GCGAAACAGCGGGGGCGAGTTCCGCAGCCACCAAAAATGCGAAAGACCTTTGGCGTCCCGACGTTTAGGTCGGGAAAATCGAACTGAGCGAGAAAAGACGACAGATTCGCAAAGCTCATCATTACGCTGCACCTCTCAACTCCTCAATCTCTCTCTCAATTGACTTAATTCTAAGACGAATCTCCTTAAGTCGCTGGCCATACTGCTTGGCGACTTCCGGGCGCTTGAAAATATTTTGATTGGAAAGCATCTGGGACTTGGCATAGCTTTCTAATTCCAAATCCTTTTTTTCTTTTTCCAAACTCTTCAGGCGGTCTTTGATTTCCTGATTGAGTCTCTTGGCTTCTTGGAGTTTGCGATGGAGCTCAAGGTGCGCGCGCTTTCTGTCTTTTTCTTCTTTGGAGCGCGCGCGCACCTCATTGTCCTTCCCCTCTTTTTCCTTCGCCTTCGCTTCTGCCTCTTGCGCGTCAAGCTCTTTACGGTGAAGGTAATAATCCAGGCCGCCTTCAAATTTGCGTATGCGGCCGTCTTTGACTTCAAAGACTTTATTGGCCACCTCTTTTGCGAAGAAGATGTCGTGACTGATAAAACATAAAGTTCCCTGATATTCTTTAAACGCGCGGGTTAAGGCCTCAACTGCGTCAATGTCCAAATGGGTGGTCGGCTCATCCAATAAAATAAAATTCGGTGGATTAATCAAAAGCTTGGCCAAGATAAGCCGGCTCTTTTCTCCTCCGGATAAGACGCTTACCCTTTTTTCCACATCATCGCCGGAAAAAAGAAATACCCCTAATAGGCTGCGGACATCTTCTGTGGACAGCGTATTCTTGGCAGCCAAAAAAGCTTCCTGCAAAACCGTGTTCAGAGGATTTAGAACATCGAGGCGCGTCTGGGAAAAATAACCTATTTCTACATTATGACCCAAAGCAATTCTGCCAGAGTCAATTGGGACGGCGCCGGCAAGAATCTTTAAAAGCGTGGACTTGCCGGCGCCGTTCTCCCCCATCAACACGGCCTTTTCACCCTGCGTAATCTCAAAATCCAAATCCTTATAAACCTGTATATCGCCGTAAGCCTTGCTTACTCCTGTCAAACTCACCACCCGCCACCCGCTTCTTCTTGTCGGAGGAAACTTAAAATCCCGAATACTGCTTCGGTCCTGTGGCAGGACAATCTCCTGCTTCTCAATTCTTTCCAGCATCTTGCGCTTGGCGCGCACTGCCGCAGCCTTGTTGGGCTGGGCGTGAAACCGCTGGGCAAATTGCTCCAACTGTTTGCGTTTCTTTTCCTGCTCCTTGAATTGCTTGGTGAGATAACGCAATCTCTCTTCTTTGGTCCGTTCGTATTGCTCATAATTGCCTTTAACCTTGTTTAATTTTCCCTGCTCCAAAACTAAAGTGTAATTGGTAACCTCGTTCAAAAAAACCTTGTCGTGGGAAATAATTACCATTGTGCCGTTATAACCGGCCAGATAATCTTTAAGCCAGAGCGCGGCATTCAAATCCAAGTGGTTGGTCGGCTCGTCCAAGAGCAACAGGTCATACTGATAGATCAACAGCTTGGCCAACAGCGTGCGCATACGCCATCCGCCGCTTAAGGAATTTATGGTGCGTTTAAAATCTCTTTCCTTAAATCCCAAGCCCGCGGCGATTTTTTTGGCCTGGTGCTCCAATTCGAAAATACCCAAGGCCTCTAACTTATGCAAAACCTCGCCGTATTGCCCGGTGTGCGCTTCATTATTTTCTTCTAACCGGCGCTGCTCAACTTTTAACGCGTTAATCCTTTCATCGCCTTCAGTTAATTCTTCCAAGACCGTGCGCTCGGAGGAAAACTGCGCCTCCTGCGGCAGGTAGCCGGTGCGCGCATTTTTATTTATTTCCACCTTTCCCGACGAAGGTTCGACCTCGCCCAAGATAATGGAAAACAAAGTAGTCTTGCCTGCGCCATTTGGTCCGATTAAACCGATTTTCTCGTTGCGGTTGATAGCCAATGAGACGCGGTCTAAGAGCATCCGCTTGTCGAAGTTTTTGGAGAGATTAGTAATAGTAATCATAAGCTAAGGATTGGAGCACCATGACACCACGCCACCAAGCCACCAGAAAAATTTACAGGTGTCCTGGTGTCTTTGTGTCTTGGTGTCTCTATAAAATAAGCATCGCATCCCCATAACTGTAAAACCGGTACTTCTTCTCAATCGCCTCACGGTAGGCGCGCATAATCAAGCTGCGGCCGGCCAAGGCGCAAACCAAAAGCAGCAAGGTAGTCTTGGGAAAATGGAAATTGGTTAACAGCGCGTCAGTTAGCTTGAACTTATAGCCGGGATAAATAAAAATATCTGTGCTGCCGCTTAGGTTTTTCGCCGGATAATCTTCAAGATGATTTTGTCCCAATGTCTCCAGAACGCGACAGGCCGTGGTACCCACGGCGATTATCTTTTTATTGACGGCTCGGGCAGCCTTCAAAGTTGTAAGTGTGGCCGCAGAAATCGAATAATCTTCGCTATACATCTGGTGTTGCCGGATACCCGCTTCTTTTATCGGGTTAAAGGTAGCGTAATTCACATGCAGGGTTACCGAAGCAATTCCAATGCCGCGGGATTTTATTTTCCTTAAAAGCCCCCGGGGAAAATGTAAGCCCGCGGTTGGCGAGGCAACCGAACCCGGATGTTTGGCATAGACAGTCTGATAATCGGTTTTGTCTGCTGACTCGTCGGGCCTTTTGATATACGGAGGCAAGGGGATATGGCCGAGTTTATTAAGTCTTTTTTGGATGTCGCAGTTAAATTGCACCAGGCGCGCCTTGGGGTCGATCAACCGGCAGGACAGTCTTCCGTGGTCGAAGAGGAGGCGCTCATCAACCTTAAGTTTCTTGAAAGGGTTGATGAGCGCCTCAAAAGTATTCCTTCCCGCAGCCTTTTTTAATAGTAAAACCTCAACCCTGCCGCCGGTAATCCTCCTGCCAAAAATCCGCGCCGGGATAACCTTGCTGTCGTTTAAGACCAAGACGCTGTTTTCGGGAAGATATTCCAAGAGGCGGCAAAATTTATCATGATAAATTTTTCCGCCCTCTCTTTTAACCACCATCAATCGGCAACTGTCGCGTTTTTTTAGCGGATGCTGGGCGATTAACTCCCTCGGCACCGGGTAGTCAAAGTCAGAAAGTTTCATTTGCATTACAGCGATTGTTTAACGCGAATGGTCGCAAATATTGGTCACCAGGTCACCACGACATCAAGACACCAGTAAGAGCATTCAGCAAGCGTGCACCAGTGCCCCAGTAGTCCAGTTAAACTTTTTCAGCGTTTAGCGGATAGCGGTCAGCGATTAGGTACGTGTCCCCGGATAACGCATCTGCGCTAATCTGCCGCTTCTAATCTGCGCTCATCTGCGTTAATACAGATTCTTAACCACGGCGCCGGGATAGTAATACTTCAAAATCTCATCATACTTTCTGCCCTGAAGCGACTGCGCGTATGCCCCCCACTGGCACATCCCCACGCCATGGCCCCAGCCAATACCTTGGATATACAGTTTGCCGTCGGAATTCTTAATCTGGAAATTGGTGCTGCGGATAAAATGGGGATCAAAAATCTGCCGGAAATCTTTTCCGGAAATTTCCAATTTATCTCCGGCAGCAACCAGTTTAAGCTTAAGCGCTCTTCCCGAGGCATCGCGCTCTGTAACTTCAATATTTTCCAAACCTCCAATGGCAAAGCCATTAGCGATTAACTTGTCTTCTGCCTCAGCAAGGGAAATTTCCTTATGCCACTTAAGGTGCGGAGAATGAACGCAGAATTTACACTCTACCCCTTTTAAAGGGGGAATATTAATATTCCATAACACGCTGGCATCCTCAGTGTGTCCGCCACAGGTCGCGTGGAAAAACGCCGGAAATATTCTTCCTTTATAAGTCAAAACTTCTCCGCGTGTGCGGTTTACTGCAACCGAAGTACGATAGGTCTCTGAGGCCTTGCCGCCATAGACCTGCGAGTAGATGTCCGAGGTAACATCAAAATCTTTTGCCGCGCTGATTTGCATCTGATAAACCGCAAAGGTCCTTGCTGCCACTGCCTGCGCCTTTAAAACCTCCAAAGGCCAGCGATGAGAGACCTCATGGCGCAGCACCCCTTTAATATATTCCTCGATATCCAGATTATTAACCACCAGAAGTTTGAGATTTTCTTTGCGGATAATAAAAAGCTCGCCGCGGAACCGGCGGTTATTGACATAAATATTACCTGGGGCCTGGGGAACTATTTTTATGCCAAATACCTTATAATCCTTGTCTTTTATTTTTATCCCTGCCTCGGTTGGCATAACCTTGGTCTTGCGCAGGGACTTACCGGAATCGAGAAGCTCACTGGTTCTTAAGGTAAATATCTTATAAGGCCCGCGGATGGTCAGATTAAAGTCTGCGGCGTCGGAAAGAATGGCCACGCGGACAAAGGGCGGCC
>JBMONJ010000179.1:0-4431 GCA_049324655.1 Candidatus Omnitrophota bacterium
GCAATGTGCCGGTTAAGGGGGTGAACCCTTTTGATGAATGGCGGATGCAGGACACCTTTCCTAAGGAAGAAAACCGCAGCGTTGAAAAATATATGTTTAACAGCGGAAACTGCGCTATAAGTAAGTCGGTGTGGGAGAAATTCCATTTTGATGAGCGGATTCCCTTTGCCGAAGACCGGCTGTGGGCCAAGGCGGTTTTAGAGAATGGCTTTAAGATAAAATACCTTCCCGCCGCCAGCGCTTTTCACAGCCACTGGTTTTCCCAGGCGCAACTTTTTAACAGAATGCGCTGGCAAGGTTTTGCCGTGAAAGCTATTTACGGCAATTCCTGCAGATACGACGGGATTTCTTGGATGTCTTTTGCCTATGTATATTTTGTTAGCCGGGATATCTTATATTTTGTTATTAACGGGTACTTTAAATTTTTACCCCGCATTTTTGTTTATCGTTTTATCCACCTTAAAGGGCTCTACTGCGGCGCTAAGGCATATGTACGCAATGAAAAAATATAGGATAAATTTTTTATATTGCCTCATCATTACCCTTACGGTCTGGGCTGCCTATGCGGGTTTGGTCAAGTCCTTTTTTCAGCAGGATGAATGGTTTAGTTTTGGGCAGTTAATCTCAATGCAGGCCGGCGGTCTAGTCGGATATTTTAAGCACTATTTTCAGATTTCCTTATTGCATCTTACTCCGCTCTCCTCAGTATTCTTTTACCTTCCTTTTAAATTCTTCGGGTTGAATCCAGCTCCTTATGCGGTGGTCAGCATATCTCTGCATACCCTGAATTCTTTATTGGTATTTTGGCTTATCTACCGACTTACCAGGGATAATTTCTTTGCCTTGGTAAGTTCCCTGTTATTTGCCGGCAACCGTCTCTCCCATCAGGCCATTACCTGGTTTGCCGCCTATACCGGAAGTCTGGGCGCAGCCTTATTTATGCTGTGTAGTCTGATTGCCTATGTTAATTTTCTGGGGAACGGCAAAAGGTCGGCGTATTATTTTTCCCTTGTCTGCTTAATCATTGGTCTTTTGTTTAAGGAAACCATTGTTTTCCTTTTTCTGTTGCTGCCGCTGTTAATGCGTATCCTTACCGCAGAAAAATATCGCAGCATTATTAAGCAAAACCTTTCGCTTTTGCTGACCGCGGCGGTGTATCTGTCTTACCGGTTTGTCGTGATTGCCTTGGCGTCTTTTAACTGGGGCGCGCAAAAAGGGGCAATGGTCACTACTCAGCTTTCCTTGGTATCCGAATTCAGCCGGCTGGGTTTCATTTTCGAGTTTCTCCGCCGGCTGTTTACGGTGCCTTTAAAGATACTCGCGCAGTCATTCTTTAGCCAGGGTTTTATCATCCGCTCCGCTGAGGAACTCCTCGGTTGGCTTTATCCGCCAATCATCCACCTTAAACATACCACGGCATACGATATCACCACTCAAACCTTTGGTTGCGATGTAATTTCCTATATAATCGCGGGAATTCTGATTATCGTCTTCCGGTTATTAAAAAAATATTTTATGAGAAGGAACTTATTTTTGCAGTCCAAATTACTGGAATTTTCCTTTTTATTAATAATCCTCAGCGCCCTGCCTTTTATTTTTATCCCCGGCAAATGGGGTAAATTTTCTCTGGCCGAGTCGCGGTATCTTTATATCCCGGTTTTGGGAGCGGCAATTTTTCTCGCGCAAATAATCTTTCTGGTTGGCAGCAAAATCAAAATAAAGAAAAGCTTTAGCCGCATAATCATTCTGCTTTTTGTCGCGCCGTTTTTACTCACCCATATTCTTTTAATCAGAAACCGGGTTTTGCCAAGAGACCTTAAAGAGGCTGCGGTGCGCAAAAAGATAATTTACCAGATTAAAAATACTTATCCCGCCCTACCTCAGAAGAGTGTTTTTTATGTTGAGAGCGATACGGCTTACTATGGGCTGCCCAAGCCGACTTTGCCTTTTCAGTCGGGTTTTGGTTATACCTTAATGGTTATCTACCGGGATTATTTGGACCCGCGGTTATTCAGAAATGACCTCCTCTTTAGGGAGCTCTACGCGCAGGGATATTCTATCGAGGGGGGAAGCGGCTTCGGGTATTTTCTCGATTATGACCGGCTGCAGAAGCTGATTAATACGCCAGAAAGCCGCCTTGGTCCCGAAAGTGTTTATGCCTTTCGTTGGCGGGGCGCCAGCGAGGAACTCATTGATATCACCTCATTAGTGAGATTAAAATTGAAATCAAAAGACGAGAAAAATTTTATTCGGGATTTGTTAAAAAACAATTTAAGGCGGGATGGGGCGGCGGATGAGGAATGGGTATATTTTGATGATTTTTATGGCAGCAATCCGCAGCAACAATATCTAAAGAGTCCAAGAAAGGTCGACCGGTTCAAGGACGAATTATTTACTGCCAAGCCCTACACCGGATGGCCAGGGGCAATGCTGGTTTATAATGTCAGGGGCCGGGGTTCCGATGTTTATACCATACCGGCGAGTATTTACGGATATAAGGTAGTTAGTATTGCAGATGTCACGCTCAATAATCTGGAAAGGGAGCCGCTGGTAGTTCAAAGGAAAAACCCGGACGGCAGTTGGACACTCCAGTTGAAAAATGTTTATCCTGACAAAGACATCATCCAGTTTAGGCTGATAGTTAAAGTGTCGCAGATAAATTTGGACAAAACCGGACAGGTTGACGGGGTTCTCAAGACCGAACTCCTGATGGCAACTGCCACCGGCAGAGAGCAAGAACTGAAGTTTAAAACTAAAGGGGAGATTACCGCGGTTGCGAATTATTCCGCCTCATCGCCACTCGTTTATATCAACGGGGTCGCAACCTATCCCGAGAGTATTGAAAAGGTTAAAGGGGACAGGGGTTTAAGCGTCAGGTTTTCCCGGCCGTTGTCGAACGCGGACCAAGTCGAGGTTCCGGTGTTTGTGCTCTATGAGCCGGGCCAATATAGACAATGAAAATTTTAGGTCTACACATAAAATCACACGACACCGCGGTCGCTTACTTACAGGACAATAAAGTCAAATATATTGTCGGCAACGAAAGGCTTTCCCGCATTAAAATGGACGGGGAGGCTCCGATATTGGCCTTGCGCCGATGTCTTCAGGATAATCATATTCAAGCTGAAGAGTTAAATATCGTGGCGACAGCCGGGGCTCGGATTTTCCCGAAGATGAAAGAGGAATTAAGGGGTTTTAAGGGCAAGTTTAGGTTTGTCAGCCATCACCTTTCCTATCTTTCCAGCGCCTATTATTTGTCAGGATGGCGGGAATGTTTAGTCGGCGTCATTGGTGGGACTGGCAGTCCGCAGGCGATGGCTTTTTATAAGGCAAAGAATGGCAAGTTTGAGTTGCTGGCGGAATCTCTTATGCCGCATTCGGCCGGCAATTTCTATGCCTTGATAACCATAATCTTAGGTTTTGACCCCTACCGGCATCCGGGAAAGATAACCGGTCTGGCTGCGTATGGCAATCCGGATATTGCCTATGCAAAGGTCAAGGCGCTGTTGGGGGTGGATGGTCTGGCGTTACGCTTAAATTATCCATTGTATCGTCGCTGTTTGGACGATTACCGCGCACACAAAAGAATTCCGCCGTATTTTTCCGGATGCCAACCTCAAGACCTTGCCGCAGCTTTTCAAAAACGCTTAGAGGAGTGTATCTTGGAAATCTTAAGCCAGGTGGTTAAAGCAACGGGTTTAAGAAATATCGCTTTGGCCGGCGGGGTAACCGCCAATGTCCGGCTCAATCAGAAAATCTCGGAGCTTAAGGAAATTGACGAGGTTTATATTCATCCGGGGATGGGGGATGTGGGTTTGGCATTAGGGGCGGCCTTGTATGTTGCCGCGCAGCAAGGCTACACCTTTACCCGATTGCAGAATCTTTTTTTGGGGCCGGAATATTCTAAAAAAGAAATTGAACTGGCCCTGAAAAAAAGCGGACTGCGATATAAAAAAATAGAAAGGATAGAGGAAAAGGCGGCAGAGTTGCTTTCCGAAGGCAAGGTAGTGGCGCGTTTTGCCGGCCGCCTGGAATATGGCCCGCGCGCGCTGGGCAACCGTTCCATTCTTTATCAAACCACGGATACCTCGGTAAATGACTGGCTCAATAAAAAATTAAGACGCTCGGAATTTATGCCGTTTGCGCCGGTTACCTTGGCAGAGTTTGCGGATAAATGTTACCAGAACATAGACGGAAACGGGTATACTGCTAAATTTATGACTATTACTTTCAACAGCACGGATTATATGCAAAAGGTTTCTCCGGCAGTGGTGCATATTGACGGCACTGCCCGGCCGCAGATATTATCTAAGGAAGATAACCCCAGGTTCTATAAAATCCTTAAAAGCTACCATAAGTTAACCGGCATACCTAATCTTATCAATACCAGTTTCAATATCCACGAAGAGCCGATTGTCTGCTCTGCCGATG
>JBMONJ010000180.1:0-2295 GCA_049324655.1 Candidatus Omnitrophota bacterium
GCTGCTCGTATACAAGTTCTCCAGATGCGCTTGAATATCCGGTAGGACCGCTGAAATCCCCTCATCCAAAAACGCTAATCCTTTCCATAACCGGCTTTGTTTACGCTCTTCTGGAGTCAAAATTCTCTGCAGCTGGGATTTTAACGCCAGCGTTTCTTTCCGGAGTTGACCGTCTACCTCTGTCAATTGCTCTGGAGATAAATCATCAGTAATCTGAGTAAACAAATCAACTAAGGGCGCAAGCTCTACCTTTTGCATCTTCTCGGCTAAGGATGGATTTGGATTGTGATTCACATCTATATCTATTGATCCTTTTTGAATAAGATCTGACAGGGTACCTTGAAGCTGCTGGGCATCTACCGGCGAGGAGGCCATAACCGCGCGCCGGTCAGTGACGAATAAATTCCGCCTTAACAGTTGAGCCACACTGTTGCGTTCAGGGCCAAGTCCATAGGAGAATTGCTGTGGACGCTCCAATAAATCCGCGCCAACTTCAGCCACTGCCTCAAAAGGCGTAGTCTTCCAATAATCATGGTTTTTACCTTCTTTAATAGTAATATTGTAACGGCTGAATGCAGAAGCCGACTTGGCGATTATCTCGTTGCGGCGGCTTTCAGGCAGGTAACTTACTAAACGTCCGCCTTCATTTCTTACCCACTCTCCGTAACTTATTCTACGCAACGCCTTATAGCTGTAACTATCAGGTATATTTTCGACCGGAATTAGATTTCCATTAATGAATGCGCCGTAGAAACCCGCGGCCTTGGCAAGTTGCTTCCACTGCGAGACTGAGATTACCGGCTGACCGTTTCGGTTGCTCGACGCAGTGAATTTATGCAGGAGTTCATGGAGGTAGTCGTGTATCCTCTGCAGCCGGTTGTCGTTCATGCGAATCATGCCTATGGTGTCAACACCAGCTCTCCCGGCAATACCTGCGGGTAATTGAGTAAAGTTCAATCTTACCGGCACGCGGATTTGCCGGGCCAAGTTTGCAGGAATGGAAGAAATAGCTTTCGCGAGGGTCTTGATGTCCGACGGTGTAATCGGGCCGCTAAGCTCAATCCGTTTGCCTTGCGCCTGCGCGTAAAGATCAATATATTCCTTTATATAGGTAAGTGCCGGGGGAACGCTCTGGCGCTGCGCTTGAAGGATACCTATCCAGCTCACAACCTCATCGTGCAATACCGCTTGGCGCTGCGGCTTGGCCATATAATCGGATAGCTCTTTACCCAAGAATTGATAATGTCTGGCGTCCAGCTTTTCCAACACTGCAGACATTTCTGCCGGAGTAATAAATTCCGGCCGCCTGCCATTTTCCGGTATGCCCATACCCTTGGTTTTCTCTAACAATATGGCGAGAAATCTCTGCGGTCTGCTAATCAGCGCGGGATTATATGCAAACAACATTCTGTCCAAGCGGCTGGGCTTTGCTATTGCCGCAGCAGTGGCGGGCGAAGAGCCGCGAGCGAAAGCGAGCGCCGGCATTTCGCTGTCCAAAACCATTGTCTCGGCGAGCGCCTTATTTGAATCCCGGTCGTTTATATCCCGTATTGCCTTGGATTCTAATTTAGCAACCTGCTGACGTAAGCGTTCTGCTTGCTGTTGCTGTGTCGTCCGTCCCAACAGTTTCTCCGCCTGCGCTTGAAGCGGGCTGCTTGTCCCGAGTCCTTCGACTCCGCTCAGGATAGACTCCGTCGAGGGAGAGCCGGTCTCCTTGACAAAAGCATCTTCGCGTGATATAGTTTCATTTGTGAAATTAAATAAAGACCAATCTAAAGAATTAGCCAAAGCATTGTTGGATATAGGTAAACTAGTGGTGGGGGCTCTAGTCCTAGGTACGCTGGGTTCAAAAGAAGGCATATCTGTCAAATTAGTCCCTATATCCGTCGGAATAATATTCACTGTCGCCTTATTTGCTTGGGCAACATTTCTATTAAAAGGAGAAGAATAATGTTGGATATTGATCTGCGCTCCCTGACGATTGTATTCGGTATGTTGTTTGTTTTGACCATAATCGGGATGTATATCACCATTCCCCGCAAGCCCCGACACCATTCTCATTCCGCTCACCACTGAATCTCGGTATTCCGGCAAGGCGTTAACCTCGGCCAAAAGTTTCTCCGCCTGCGCTTGAAGCGGGCTGGAGCCAATCTCCTCGGCGCGCAGGGCAATCATTTCCAAGGTTTGCGCCGGACTGCTGCTAAATGTCTGCATTGATTTCGCGACAAAATCTGCTTGTGTCAGCTTCCCATCTTTAACCGTCGGGCTGGACGGCGCGATTTGCTCAAGCATCTG
>JBMONJ010000180.1:2395-4423 GCA_049324655.1 Candidatus Omnitrophota bacterium
CCAGAATATTCTGCTGGGCTACCTGCTTCATCTTAGCGATATCCGCCATCAGTTTTGCATCGTCTATTGCAGGCAGAAGAGAGTCTATACCGGTGATTACGCCTTGGAAGCCTTTAACGGCTTGGTCATATTTGCCTTGGTCAAAGGCCAGACCAGCGTTCTGCATCAAAGTGTTAAGACGACTGAGATTCTGCTTTAAAGAAACTGATTTGATATTTTGCTGCGCAGCCCCTTTCATCTGTCTAAGGCTGGCCTTAAACTGGGCGTCATTGGGCAGCGTAGTGCCGAACAATGAATCAACGGTGGTTACAATTTGTCTAAAACCCTTGATGGCTTGTGCATAATCCTGCTTCTCAAAGGCCTTGCCGGAAGTTTCCATTAAGGTCTTAAGGCGAAGTACGGTTTTGTTAAGCGCGGCAGGATTGTCCTGTGATAATGCCGGCGCGGTAAGGGACAAGGCGCCGAAGATAAGCGCGGGGAGAAGGAGTTTGCGCAGCGGGGAGGAATTGACGGCCGGCGAAGAGCTGGCCACAGGAGAAGAAGCGTTGGGCGCCTTGGACTTAGAGAAAAGACGGTTCATTAATTTATTCGCCGTCAACCATCCCAAACCATAGCTTACCAAATCGCCGGTACCAAAATTCCCTGTGCCAGCAATCTCCTGTCCGCCCAACAACGGAGAATTACGTTGAGTTAACTCGTCCCCGGTATTTCCGAGAAGAATAAGCGCGGTCATCAGATTGCCAAAACGGCCCGCTATGAAAGGCATTGCCTGAGCCGCTTGCGCTAAAGGAGCCTTGGTTTTGATATTCAACCGTGCGGCCAGCTTATCTGCAGCCTTCAAACCGGCATGGCCAACCGCCCCAATCGCAAAAGACAACAGCCCGTAGCCTACGGGAGCGATAAAATCATTTAACCAATAATGGTCTATCTTCCACGGTAAGGAGTGAGGCGTCAATCCTAAATAAGCATCGATGCTGGTTGAGCCGGGGTGAAAATAAGGCGTATGCCGAAAGGCGACAATCAATCCTCCAACTGACAAAGCACCGGCAAAACGAGAGACCTTATTAAGGTTAGTAAGCTCCCCGTAATTATATTTGGAATATAGCGAAGAGGATGGATTTGAAACATCGAGATTCGCGAAACTCTTTACAAAATTGGCGATATAGACCAGGCCAGCGGACAATGAACTGATGAGCACCGCTTTCTCTGCCGGCAGGAAGGCGGGCGTAGCAAAATTAGACAATCCCTTTACCGCCAGCCAAGAAGTGGCGACGATGGGTATGCCGATTTTTCCGGCGGTGGAAAGCTTGGTCAACGCCGTCCGGCGGAAAGCGGGATCGGATAAATTGGATTTAATTGTCGAGGGCAACTGGCGCAGGGTGGATAAGGGCTTTAATATCGGCGAGGAGGTGATGGACGGCGCCGGCGGAGACAGATTTCTCACTTGAGCCGCCGGCGCAGAACCCACCGATTTCATCGGCGCAACCTCAACCTTTCCGCTCAAGCTGGGTCCCGACAATGATTCAATCTCCGGCGGTTTAAAGCTAGTAATTAGTTTATCATTGACAGGGGTAACCTGTGGTGATATATTTTCTTCTGTGACACCAATCTTTACTGAAGAGAGACGCCGGGCATTATCGAAATCACTACTGGCGGTATTCTCATACTTAGTGCCAGCAGCTTTTATAAGTAATTTCTTTATTGGAGAAATGCCAGCTTGGCTCAAAGGATGTGCTATAGTTCTTATATTCTCTTGCTTAGCAGTCGGAATATTAGTTTGCCCGCGAGGAGAAAATTGAGATGATGATTGTGGCCATAACTGTAATGATCTTGATTCTGGGACTCTGGATAGGCGTAGAGCAATACCGTCTGCACCACCAAAAACTGCATCTGTAAACCATCTTCCGCTCAATCCGGGCTGGGACAATGGCTCAATCAGCGGCAGTGCAATTGCCGGAGAGCTGACAGCCGGACTGGCAGAACTGTTTTCGAGTAATGCCTTGGTTATTAAAGAGACGGCGTTGCGCT
>JBMONJ010000181.1:0-4355 GCA_049324655.1 Candidatus Omnitrophota bacterium
TCCTTGAACCAAAGATATAAACTTTCGTAATAAACGATTTGCTTTTTGCCCACTTTATTATAATTACCTTCGCTTTTTCTAAATCCAAACTCTCTATATTCATTGCAAGTATTTAGCGAAGCTGGCGGATTTTCGCAACGAATTCTGTAATACGGGTGGCGTGGACTGGTTTCGAGCAGCACGTTAGAAAACTCTTGCGGGCATGGATCCCGAGCGAAGGGAGGGAGAGCAAGAGTTTTCGCCCGAGCGAAGATTTTCCGCGCCGGGGAAAATCGAGCGGTGCGGCGAGAAACCGTCCACGACAGGACCCGTAAACCCTCAATGAGCGAGAAAAACCGCCAGATTCGCTAATCTTCACAGCCCACTCGTATCCAAAACTTTCGGCACTAATTTATCCCACCCAATAGGCATAAGGTGCACCCCGCGGCACATTGGCTTTAATTCTTTGATTAACTCCGCGGCGATTTCCACAGAGGCCGCGGCCTTATCTTTAGTCTCCTGCATCCGTTTGATCAAATCTTCCGGCACGCTGATGCCCGCAACATTGGCATTCATATACTTGGCCATTCCCGCCGACTTCAACAAAACAATGCCGCCTAAGATAACTGTCCTAAGATGTTTTATCTTGGAAAGGAAATTCTCAAATTGTTTTATATCGTAAATCGCCTGCGTCTGAAAAAACTCCGCGCCCGCGGCAATCTTTTTCTCCATCTTGATTATCTGCGGCTCAATAGGGTCGGCCCCGGGGTTGACTACTGCGCCTTTACAGAATTTTGGCGCCGCGCCTTCCAATTTATTTCCTATCATATCCACTCCGGATTCCAGTTTCCCGACGACTTGAAGAAGTTGCACTGAATCCAAATCAAAAACTGCTTTTGCCGAGGGATGATCTCCGGCTGAAGGATGGTCGCCGGTCAAAATCAAAACATTCGCAATGCCTAATGCCGCAGCAGAAAGCAAATCCGACTGTAGGGCCAGACGATTACGGTCCCGACAAGTCAACTGGAAAATCGGCTCAAATCCCTTTTCCCTTAAAAGACGGCAGACTGCCAGAGAGCCCAAGCGCATCACCGAACTCTGTAAGTCAGTGACATTAATCGCATCCACCCGGTTGCGAATTAACTCTGCGTCCTCCAGAAGAGTTTTAGTCTCAATTCCTTTGGGCGGCCCGATTTCGGAAGTCACTAAGAATTTATTGGTTTGGAGTTTTTCTCGGAAGGTCATTAGCAGACTCAACAACATTACGCAATAACATGGTCACGGTCAGGGGACCAACGCCGCCGGGAACCGGCGTGATAAAGCCGGCGCGCTTTTCTGCTTCGCTAAATTCCACATCGCCGACGATTTTATCTCCTGCGCGATTAATCCCCACATCAATGACTATCGCGCCCTCTTTTATCCATTCCCCGCGGATAAGATTGGCTTTACCCACGGCCACGACCAGAATTTCCGCCCGGCGCACGTGCTCTTCTAATTTTCCCGCCTGCGAGGTCCCGATGTGACAGACAGTGACCGTGGCGAATTTATCCAGTAACAGAAGCGCTACCGGCTTGCCCACGATTTCGCTGTGACCAACCACCACGACTTCTTTGCCGTAAAGATTTACGCCGGTGGATTTTATAAGCTCAACAGCCGAGGCAGCGGTGGCGGGCAAAATCTTTCCCGTGCCAAAGACAATTTTGCCGATATTTTCCGGATGGATGCCGTCGGCGTCTTTTTTGGGAGAAATACTGGCGCAGACTTTTTTATAATCCATATTCGCCGGCAAAGGAAGCTGAATGATTATTCCGGCAACGGTTTTATCCTGATTGAATTTTTGAATGGCGGCAATAAGCTCGGCTTCGCTTATGGTGGCGGCGAATTTCTCCAAGCGATAATCAATACCCACTTCCTCGCAGGCCTTTTTCTGCGTTCTTATATAGACTTCGCTGGCCGGATTTTCGCCGACTAGAATGCTTAAAAGCCCCGGCCGCCGGCCTAAAGCGGCGATTTGCAATTTTAAATCCTCGCGGATTTTCAGAGACAGAAGTTTACCCTCTAATAGCTTTGCCAACTTTTACTCCTATTTTTTGATTTAGGGTCTGGATTTGTTTTTCTGCGGATTTTAAATGAGAACTAATTATAGCAGAAAATTTTTTATCTTTAATAAATTTCAAATTTATTTCTACATTGAGCCGGGCGGCCAAAAAGGCGCTTAAAAAGAATTCTGCGGCCACGCCCACATCCGAGATGAGATTTCGGTTGCCGATGTCCACGAGCGCAGCGCAGAGCTTGCTGCCGTCGAGGCAGTGTTTGCAGACCTGTTCGGGGATGCTTTCCGCTTGCTTTAAGATGGTATCGTTGACTTCCCTGCCGGCTTGGGCAATTTGGTTATAGGCCTCTACATCTTTATCAATGAGTCTTTCCAATTCGGCGCGCATTGCTTCGGATTGCGCGAGGATGGATTTGATTTCTGCCTCGTGCGCCTGGTATTTCTCCTTGCCAAGAGTGAAATTGCAGACCATGGAGACCAAGGCGGCCGCCGACGCACCCGCTAAGGCGGCCGCCGAACCTCCTCCCGGCGTGCTCTTGCGCGCCGCCAAGTCGTCTAAGTAGGTTTTGAGTGGTTGGGTTAAGTACATTCTTGCCTCCATAGTTTAATAGTGTTTTCCACCAATGCAATCTTAACGCCATACGCAATACGAAACTGGTGTCGTGGTGTCTTAGTGCTCCCTTAAAATAGTCCTGTTACTCTTCCCTGCTCATCAATATCAATCCGCTCCCCGGCCGGCTCCGAGGGGAGACCCGGCATCGTGGATATTTCGCCGCAGAAGGCGGTCAAGAAACCTGCGCCCGCGCAAACGCCCATATCCCTGACGGGAAAAACATATCCCGCGGGCGCGCCTTTTAATTTGGGATCATGCGAGAGAGAAAACTGGGTCTTGGCCATACACACGGGCAGACGATCAAATCCTAAAGAGCTGAATTTGACCATTCGCTCCACCGCCATCGCGGAAAATTCCACAGCCCTTGCGCCGTAAATTTGGGTGGCAATGGCTTCGATCTTTCTTTCAATGGGAATTTCTAAAGGATACAAGAATTTAAAATTTGACGGCTGACAGCAGGCGGCGATGACTGCCTTGGCCATCTCTTCGCCGCCCTTGGCGCCTTGCGCCCAGCAACGGCTGACGCAGGAAGAGTGCGCGCCGAAAGAAATCGCTTGGGATTTTATCATTTCGATTTCTTTCGGCGCGTCCGTCTCAAACTCATTTATCGCCACTACCACCGGAATTCCGAAGACCTTCACATTCTCAATCTGTTTTCTTAGATTGGCTAGACCCGCTTCCATTGAATGGGCCTTTAAGGAGCGCAGGGAAACCACCATCACTGCGCAATCCGGCTTAAGACCTGAATACCGGCATTTGATATTCACGAACTTTTCCACCCCGCAATCCGCGCCAAAACCGCTCTCTGTAACCAGATAGTCGCAGAGCTTGATGGCGATTTTATCCGCAAGAATAGAATTGTTGCCGTGGGCAATATTGCCGAATGGCCCGGCATGGACAAAGCACGGGGTGTTATCCAAGGTCTGAATGAGATTGGGTTTTATCGCATCCTTTAATAATACTGCCATACTGCCCGGTACCCGCAAATCCCCGGTAGTAATCGGCCGGCCGCTTTGGGTATAAGCCACCACGATTTTCTTAAGACGCTTTTTTAAATCCTGAATACCGCTGGCAAGAGCAAGTATTGCCATTACTTCGGAGGCCGCAGTTATATCAAAGCCGGAATCGCGGACTACGCCGTCTTTCTTGGTACCCATCCCAATGCGGATACTCCTTAAAGAGCGGTCGCTTATATCAATTACCCGGCGCCAAACAATATTATTTAAATCGATGCCCAGCATATTGCCGTGAAAGATATGATTATCCAAGAACGCTGCGCCAAGATTATGGGCAAACCCGACGGCGTGAGCGTCGCCGGTAAAGTGCAGGTTGAAATCTTCCATTGGCAGGACCTGCGAGAGCCCTCCGCCGGCGGCGCCGCCTTTGATGCCAAACACCGGGCCTAAAGACGGCTGGCGCAAACACACAATTGACTTTTTGCGCAAGCGGTTTAAGGCCATTGACAAGCCGATGGAGGTAACCGTCTTTCCCTCGCCTAAAGGCGTGGGAGTAATGGCCGTTACCACGATATATTTGGCATTGTGTCGCCGGCCAATCCCTTCAAGAACTTCCGGCGACACCTTAGCCTTATACCTCCCGTAAACCTCGAGATAATTTTCTTTTATCCCCAGTCTGCGGGCGATTTTGGTTATGGGCTCGATGTGAGCCTGTTGAGCGATTTCCAAGTCAGTTTTCATTTAAGTCACCACG
>JBMONJ010000182.1:0-4277 GCA_049324655.1 Candidatus Omnitrophota bacterium
GAGAGTAGCGCCAGCCTTGCATAACATTGGAAGGATTGGACGTAAAGGTCCGTTGTTCTACTGGTATATAAAGAACAGCGCAGTTTTAACCAGAGATATCTGGCTTAAAATTGATAACCCTGAATCGGTTAAGGAAAAGGTTAATCAAGCAAGAGAGTCGATTGAGACAGAATATTCAAGGACACTTAGACACCGTCGATATTGGTTAGTCGCCTTAGGAGTATCGATTCTCGGTATCCTCTCAATGATTTTTTCTTCATATATTGTTGAAAGTCGTTTCCTTATCGGTAACCTCTTGACTAATCCTGCCTCCTCGCCCCTCGGCATGGGACTGCTCATGGAGGGTTTGGGGGATTTGGGCAGGGCGGCGTTCGGGTTTTTAATGGCTTATGGCGCGGTATTTGCGGTGCACGAGATACTGCACATTATTGTGGCCGCGAAATTGGGGCTTGACTGGCAGGTGCGGATAATAACCGGCTGCCGACAGGACGAAGACTACATCATACGGTTGGTCAGTTTGCAGGAGGTCTTCCAGCGTTTTGATTTTCAGGTCTATTTGGGAGAAAATCCGGACCGCTACAAAGAGACCATGTCGCGCTTGGCGGGATTCACGGTAGACTGTGTCTTTTTGGCGGCAGCCATCGGCGTATTCTTTTTCTCCAATCTCGCCCTTGCCTGTCGGGTCGGGTGGTTCCTTGTGCCGGCGGTGATAAATGTCCTTACCGATTTTTCTTTAAGGGACGCTGAGAACCGGGAGCTTTGCGCCGACGGGATCTTCCTCCTCCGTTACGGAAAATTCCGCAAAGACAAGCCTACCGACGCTTCCACCAAAGGGGCTGCCGCGGCAGGTTCCCCGGCGGAGTTAAGACCAAATCAAACTGATAATGTCTCCAGGCCGGCAAAGCAAGACAATAAGTCGCCAGCGCAGTTACTACACGCAGATAAATTGCCGTTGGTCAAAAAGTTTAAGGCTCGGATAGTCATAACCGATTCCATCCAAGAAATAGCCGCATATCGAAGGTTACTTTCCTTAACGAGGGTAGAAGGCGTTAAGATGTCGCGATATTTCGAAGATAGAGCCGAAACCGTGGTCGTTTTGGATGAAGAAGGCAGGGTTATCGGCGGCGCCCAGTTTAATATTGAGTTTGGCCAAAACGGAAGATGGCTCTTTATCGTTAACTTGGCAATCGAGAAGCCGTATAGAAGACAGGGCGTGGGCAGTAAAATTTTAGCGGAATTGGAAAGGATTGCTACGAAGGAAGGGGTTGTGCGGATATACGCTACGCCATTTAGAAGAGCCAGTGGTTTCTACGAGCAAAATAAATTTTGGGTGAGTGAATCTTTGACGCTGGCGGAAAAATGGTTTACCTCCTCTCCGGCCGAATCAGCAAACAAGGATCTAGTATCTAGCATTGAGCATCTGGGATACTCCAGCTCCCCGGTGGGGGAAGGTTTATTTGAAGGTAGTCAAAAAGCCGCCCCACCCCCTGGCAAATCTCTTTTACAGCGATTGCAGGAAGTTGTTAGTAGTGATGCTGTTGTTAAAGAATTGTCATTAACAGAAATAAAAGAAGGTTACCAGTCTTATAGAAGTGGTTCCTATATTTATCTTTTGCCTGTAGACGAAGTTCCAACTCAGGAAGATTTGGACAACATCCTTCTTACTATCACCGAACGCGATTTAGTAGTTATAAATGATCGTGGACAGCTTCGTTTTATTCTATTTTATCTTTATCGAAAATGGTTTCGAGATGAGGTTCTGTCTAAATTAGAACTGCCAATAGTACTCTATTTCCATGTCCATGGGGGTGTTTCAAACTGTGCAGCTATAAGTTTATACCCAAAATCTGAAGATTTTAAATGGGCACAGGAATTAGCCCCTGCGCCAGTTTACTTGGTAGTTGAAGATATGGATACAGGGCAATATTGGCATTGGAAAATAGATAAACAGGGCGGAGCATTATTTAATAGTGGCGCAGATCTAATTTATATGGCTTGGCATAGCAGTGAGCAAAAACCTTTTGTTACAAGGTCATCATCTTTTGGTTATGGAACGCAACACGAGAATGTAAGGACTATGGACGCAATTCTACGAGAAGATATCCTTCCTCTTTTGGGGTCTCAAGATGTGGAGCGGATTCTTATCACCTTTAAAGATGGAGCGCGAATGGTTTTTGATCGCGGTAGCAACCCCGGGGACACATACCTTTATTCACCCACCGTCCCCGCCTCCTCGCCAATTTCTAAAGAAATTGTAGAGCGGCAGATTGCTTCATCTTTGCAGGCGATTTTCGAGGCATCCTTAGAGTGGGTTGAGTTTATTGGCAAGCAGGCTCAAGCCGAAATGAGCGAAAAAGACATTGCCTCCTTAGAGGAGTGTTGGCGGTGTTATGCTCAGGCAATTAACCTGTTAGGCCTGCTGGGAAATTCTAACCTTGAAGAGCCGGCGGCATGGGCTTTTGAAGCCACTGCCTCTAACCGGGTAAAGGGTTGGGCCTTAAGCGCATTAGTCAGAACCAAACCTGAGCAGGCTGCGGATTTAGCCTTCGGATGGTATAACGATTTAGAGTCGACGTTGCAGCTCGCCGAAGCAAATTTCTTAGTCACGCATCACAGGACCATTGACTTCTCAATGACAGATATTTTTGTATTCGATAGCGAAGAAGAAAGGAATGATACCAGCGATTTGGCGGGGATTATCGCTTGGCGTAATTTTGCGCTTATGATTCTGGCCAAGGCCCAAGATCGCCGAATTTTCCCTCTGATTAATCAAATGCTCTCCAGCGGAAAGCCCCGGGAAATAGCTTTTGCCACCCGGCTGATACAGGAGACTGATGCCGCCGATTTGAAGCAAAAATTGATGGGGCTTCCGACGGACTTGTTAAATCGCCTGCCCGGCAGCATCAATCCTAAGCTGTTTTTTATGCTAATGAGTGAATTCACCATCTTAAAGGCCAAAGTTGTCTTGGGCGACCGGAAAACCATAGATACTCTTAAGCAGCAGTTAAAAATACTTACCAACTCTAATAACAGTTTCTATTTCACCATCAGCCTGTCAATCGCGGAAATCTTGCTTGAAGCAGGAGAACGGGAATTGGTGTTGGATAAATTTGGGGGATTATATCCTACTCTATGCTCGTACATTGAAACGCAGTCCAGTGGGCAGTTAACCAATTTGTTATTAGGAGGGCCATCGCTGCAGTATATTTTGCTTCTGGCAAAAGCCGGGCATAAGGAAGTTCACCGGTTACTCGAAAAGCTTTGGTGCAAGGCCATAGGCTCAGAAGAAGAGGATGTTTTATTAGAGTTGCTTTTGCCTCTGGTAGGAAAGATGAAGTTGGTCGCTGCCGCTCCCTATATTAAAAAATTATTGGAAAAATGCCCCAGAGGGGAGCAGGGCGATCCCGCCAAGTGTGCCCTGTGTAAAACAAAATTGGCAGAGACTTTAGTTAAATTAGGCGACCCGGCGGGCATAGACCGGTTGTTGGTCCGGTTGCAAGCGGTGCTTAGTAATAAGTCGGCGGCAGATTTTTTTGCGGGCGCCGATTTAAGAATGCAGGCAGCCGCCGCCTTGCTGGAGATTTTCTTGGGGCGTAAGGATTTTCTTTCTCAGACAATGTCAACTGTTGCCTCCTCGCCGGCGGGAAAGAAATCGACATCTACTGCTTGGCAGGCAAGTTATTCATTAAGCAGGAACGGGATGAGGGTAGGTGCTTACGGGAACTTCAATGAATCTTCTCCACCGGTTGTTCTGGATAGAAGACTCCATCCTTTTGGCAACCTTAGCGGTAAAATACTTCTCGCCGCATTGTTGGCAAAGACCAGCCGGGACCTCTTTAACAATAAAGAGCCTGCCCTCCCACCAGAGTTCTACCTTTACCTCGCTTGGTCTTACTTTGCCTCCGCAATAAGAGCAGTCGCTATACTTATGTCTACTCATTTAATCACTCCTTCTTCTTTGTCGAGCATTTACCCACATAGGCATCTTCGGGATGTAGACGGTAATAATGCGTATCCACCCCTTAGGCAGGATTCCGCAGACTATATGGATAGGCCTTTGATTGGAGTTGATGCAATTACGCAACTGTTTAATATCCACGGCGGTATAATAATAAAGTTTAGAAAATTCGTCGATAAGAATTTCGCGGTTGTCCGTTCTAACTTGCCGGCGGGGAAATCAAAAATAGTTACCGTTATATTTTATGCTTTGGGCGGCCTCGGCCGGATGGTCCCGACTGTTTCTTCGCCTACCGTGGGTGGTAGAGAACAGGTATTGA
>JBMONJ010000183.1:0-27264 GCA_049324655.1 Candidatus Omnitrophota bacterium
AGAGACTGGTAGACAAGGGGAACACCGTGTTAGTCATCGAGCACAACCTTGAGGTGATTAAAAGCAGCGATTATATCATTGATTTGGGGCCAGAGGGAGGCGATGCCGGCGGCGAGGTGGTGGCCTACGGTTTGCCCGAGGAGCTCATTAAGCGTGGGGACTCGCACACCGCGCGATACCTTAAGGAATTTATGGTTTAAAAAGCAATGCGGAAATGTTATAATCAAGCTATGTTTGGGAAAATTAAGCTGATAGCGGCTTTGGTAGTGGCCTTAGGCTGGTTTACGGTTTTTTCTGCGCCGGCGCGGTCCTACGACCAAGAAGACGAACTGTTTTTTGTCGCGCAAAAGGCGTTTGAAGACGGTTTTTATGATGTGGCCTTGCGTTACCTCGACCAGTTTTTGAAGGAATATCCGCAGTCGAACAAGCGTGTCGAGGTCGAACTCTTGACCGGTCAGTGCTATTTTTTTGATAATCAGTATCTTAAGGCCTTTGAGCAATTCGAGGGGTTGCTTAAGGCGCCGTATGCCGATAAGCTAAGGGATGCAGTATTTTTCTGGTTAGGTGAGGTTTACCTTAAGGGCAAAGATTATGCACCGGCCGAGAATTATTACCGGCGGCTGATTAACGAATACCCCTCTTCAGATTATCTGCCGCAGGCCTACTATTCGCTGGGTTGGGTTTATTTTGAACAAGGCACCTTTGAAAAGGCAATCGCCGCCTTTAACGAAATAATTAAGCGAACGCCTGCGAGCGTTTTGGCTGAGGACGCCCATTTAAAGATTGGCGAGGCGCTTTTTGGCCTTAAGCGTTATCGCGAGGCCAGCGATAAATTCAACGCTTACATCAAGAAATTCCCCTTATCGGCGCGCCTTGATCAGGCTTATTTTTATCTTGGGGAAATCAATTATTATCAGGATAATTTCGAGGCCGCGGCCAAGAATTATTCCTTGGTTATTGAGCTTTCCAAGGAGGAGCGCTTGGCTAATCTGGCCCGCTTAAGTTGCGGCTGGGCGTATCTTAGGTTGGGCAAGCATAAAGAGGCGCTGTTGATACTTGAACAGGCGGAGGCCACGGCTAAAGCGAAGCAGCTGGATGCCGACGAGATACTCTTGGCCAAGGCCGGTTTATTCGGCGCAACCGAAGATTACCAGAAGGCACTGACCGTTTATGAGGAGATGATTGCCAAATGGCCAAACAGCCGTTGGTTTCTGGATGCCAAGTTGGGGCGGGCAAATTGTCTTCATGAGTTAGGAGAGTATGATGGGGCGGTCTCGGCCTATGAGGAGATAATTGCCAAGTTCAGTTACAAGCAGGCCTCTGCCGAGCAAATGGAAAAGGCTTACTTTGGTCTTGGCTGGTCTTTTCTTAAGTTAGGAAAATTCAAGGAAGCCATTGAATATTTCCAGAAGGTGATGGAGGCTTCCCAAGATCGCGCCATCCGCTTAAGCGCTTTGTGTCAGATTGCCGATGTTTATCAGGATATGGGCAATCTGCCGCAGGCGGTAGATATGTATGATAAGATTTTAAGGGAATACCCCGACAGTCTGTATAATGATTATGTGCAATATCGTCAAGGGGTCGCGCTTTTAAAGATGGACCGCACTGACGCGGCCTCTTTAATATTCCAGAGCTTGGGAAAAAATTTTCCCAAAAGCAGATTCGTTATTGATGCTCAGTACTACCTGGCTATGGCCTACTTTAAGAAGGGAGATCTGGAGGGCAGCCGGGAGCAGTTTGAAAAGCTTTTGGCCCGGCTGCCCCGTGACAGCGAATACCGGCCAGAGGCGCTTTACTATCTGGGCTTAAACCTTTCCGAGCTCAAGGAATACAAAAAGGCGATCGAGTCTTTTGAGCGGCTCAAAAAGGATTATCCTCAGGATAAGGAGTGGCAGCAAAGTGCCGACTTCGATATCGCCACCACCCTTTTCAAATGGGGTAAGGAACCTGAGGCGGTAAAGAAATTTAAGCTGATTATCTATAAGTTCCCCGGTTCGGCAGTGGCCTTGGATAGTTATCTGTGGCTGGCGGAATATTATCTAAAGTTGGGTCGGACCGATCTTGCCCGGCAGTATTTAAATGAATGTCTAAAGGAATTTGCCAGTTCTAACCGTCTTGACGAGGCGAGGTACTTCTTGGGTCTAAGCTATAAGGAAGACAAGAATTATCCTGCGGCAACCGCAGAGTTTAAGAAAATTCTCGAGAATGAGAAAAGCGAAACGGCCGTCCTGGCAAGTTTGGGCTTGGCAGATATCTTTGCAGCTACCGAAAAGTTAGACGAGGCCGAGGTTTTTTATCAGGATGTGATTTCCAAATATCCTTTGGCAGCGCGGGACGCCTATGTGAAGATAGCGCAGATGTATCACCGCCACGGGCTTTCTGCTAAGGCAGTGGATGCCCTGCAAAAGGCCCTGACCGCACTGCCGCAGAAGTCGCAATTTAGCGATCCGGAAATACAGTTTAATCTCGCGGAAGTCAGCGAAGCAAACCATGACTACCATAAGGCTATTGAGAATTACCTTAAGATTACCTATCTGTATCCCACAGAGGTCTCTTGGGTGGTCAAGAGTTATCTGCGGGTGGCGCGGATATATGAGGACCGCGAGAATTGGCCGGAGGCAAAGCGGATATACGAAAAGATTGCCCGGGAGAATGCCGCGGAGGCTAAATTTGCCGAAGAACGGCTGGAGTGGATAAGGAATAATGTCAAATAATAAAGGTAGAATCCGCCTTCGTCTCGCCTTCACTAAAGTTTCGGCGGACTTCGGCGGATTAAATTCCGGCAAACAACTTATGTCGTTCTTAAGAACGCCATAAGTTGTGCCGTCATTTAAGGAGGATGCGAATGGACCTTTGGAGAATGAATCCGTGGCAGGTGTTCTTAGCCGGAGGGCCGATAATGTGGCCGATTCTGTTGTGTTCAATCTTTGCCGTGGGGATTATTGTTGACCGGTTCTGGTATCTTTATTCAATTAAGATTGATATCGCGGCATTCTTAGAGACGGTATTTGAAAATATCCGCAAGAACCGCATCAAGGCCGCCTTGGAGTTATGCGAGGCTAACCGGCGCTCGCCGGTGGCCAATGTATTAAGGCAGGGAATTTTAAAATACGATGCCTCGCGGGACGAGATTAAAGAAGCAATGGAGGATGCCAGTCTTTATGAGATACCCAAGCTGGAGAAAAAACTGAGTATCTTAGCGACCATTGCCCATATCTCTCCTTTATTGGGCCTTTTGGGCACGGTTACCGGAATGGTGCGCTGTTTTCAGACTATTCAGATGAAAACCACCTCGGTTAGCCCGGTCAACCCTGGAGATCTCGCCGGTGGGATATGGGAGGCGCTATTGACAACCGTGGCCGGACTGGTCGTGGCGATACCGGCGTTTTTTGCTTACAATCTTTTGGTCAGCAATGTGAATAATGTGGTTTTGACAATGGAAAGGGCGGCTACCGAGCTGGTAAATTTCCTAAGCCAGCGCACCGAGGCAGTAAGAAAAGAGAAGGAGTAATGGCGTGAAGTTTAAACGACACACCAACTTAGAGCACGGTCTGACGCAGATAGACATCGCCCCGCTCATCGATATGATTTTTCAGCTGTTGATTTTTTTTATGCTCACCTCGGCCTTTATTTTCTCCACGGGAATAAAGATAAATCTGCCCAAAGCGGTCACCAGTGAGGTCTTGCGCGAGGAAAGCAAGGTCATCGTCATCTCCAGCGAGAATGTGCTTTATTTGAATGACAAGGTGGTGACCTTAAAAGAGTTAGAGAAGATCCTGCGGGCTGCCGCAAAGAAAAACAGCCCGCTGTTGATTAAGGCGGACCGCCGGGCGTCCTTGGGTAGGATCGTTGATGTCTGGGATCTTTGCCGCAATGTCGGCCTGTCCAAGGTCAACATCGCTACCAATCCCGAGCAATAGTTTGGTAAAAGAAGATGAGATTTCCCCGGGCATTAATGCTTTCTTTTGTCGGACACCTCTTCTGCTTTACCCTTTTTACCTTTAGTTATGAGGCCGGCGTTCTCAAATCCGAAGACAATCTTTCGGTGGCCTGCTTAGGTGCGATCTTGAATCAGTCGGAGTTGGTCATTGGAAAAAGCAACCGGCCTTTTGTCGGTAATATCCCGTTTAAGAAATTCAGTTCTCCGCAACCAGGTAATCCCCAATCCTTTGGTAAGCCCAAAGTGATTTCCCAAAATGTGTCGGGCGCAAAGCGGCTGAATAAGTTTCTGGTCAAAAGTGCCGGGGTTGCTTATGGTGGAAAGGCCCTGGAAAAAAACGGTTATCTTGCTTCACCACCGGCATGGGAAAAGGTGGATTTAAAACTGAAGATTGAATGATCAGCATAAATTTTTTCTGGGCAATTGGGGGATACTTATTTTTATTTATTTTTGTTTTATTTTGTGCGGCGCTGCTTTATAATAATAACCAAATAAAGAATAACCGTGGTTTTGAAAGTGTCTTTTTTCGGCATTGTCCGATTTGTTCGCATGTCTTTTTTGATTACAGCTGCGCAGACATCTCTATGTGCCCTTGCTGTCAGAGCTTGGTAAATAAAAGCGAAAGTCAGTAGCTAATTCCGGATTTTTTTAAGGGAAAGGAGATTTTGATGATTACCGAGATTGGTATTGCCGCCGGCGATATTTGGCATGATTTAGACCAGCATGGGGAGTTAAGTCTTAGTCAGCTTACGCAAAATGTCGGGAAATCCCGGGATCTGTTGTTGATGAGTTTAGGATGGCTGGCAAGAGAAGGCCATGTGCTTCTTGAACATACTGGGTCAGATTATCTCGCTTCATTAAGGAAGTAGAAACCAAAGGGTTATATGAAACTGTCCCGTGATGGAATAGCCTTGACGACGGTGGTGATTGCCACGATATTGATTTGTGCGATTGCCGTTGCGGCAATTAATTTTATGGCTAGTCAAGCCATACTTATCGAAAACCAAGTAAAACGCATTGCCAGGTTTTACTCTGATGGGGCCGCCATTCATAAGAACCTACTGCGGTTATTCTTAGATCTGGGTATTGAAAGCCCGGTGGATATGACCGAAAACCCCGCTCTGCCAATTATTGTTACTGTAACTCAATCCGGCTCAACTATTTCCGCAACAAGTAGCTATTAACCCCCACCATTTTCATAAAATAATATAAAAAACCCTTGACAAAGTAAGTCTATTATAATTTAATTAAGTCTACAGGGCACGGTTATAAGTAAGAGGGAAGAAGATAAAATGCAGCGTTTATTGGATGTTGAGGAGCTGGCGCGTTATCTGAAGCTACAAAAGCAAACTATTTACAACTGGCTTAATCAAGGCAGAATTACCGGCATTAAGATCGGCGGGGTCTGGCGCTTTGACCGCAAAGAGATTGATCGCTGGTTAAAGTCGCAATGCCGGAAGGGCAATAATGGCTAGTGAAAAACAGTTGGGCATGTTTTTCTGTTTTGATGGTTTGAATCTTGCCGAGGTGCGGAGCCGTAAGCTCGTTTCCCATTATTATATGCCTTATGCTGCCCAGCCGGAGTTGATGGCCGAGAATGTGGCAGACGATATTAAACTTACCGCGGCACTTAAAAAGGCCTTGCGAGACAATAAGATCGTCGCCAAGCAGGCTTATGTCTCTTTGCCGACGCGGGAATTCGTAGTGAGGTCATTTTCTATCCCCCCGATTCCGAAGGAAGAGGTGCATTCAGCCGTTGAATTCGAGGTCAAAAAATATCTCCCCTTTAGGCTAGAGGAGTTATATTTTGATTTTCAGGTTTTCCCGGTCGTGGAAGCCAAGTCCAAGCGATTGAAGGTCCTATTCGTAGGGGTAAAGAAGACGGTCTTGGAAAAGTATATCAGTATTCTTTCTCAGGCGGAGCTGAAGATTTCCTTGATGGAGCCCCATGTCTTCAGTATCTTTAGGCTGCTTTTGTCGAGAAGAATTCTTCCCATCCACCAGACGGTCATGCTTTTGGAAAAGAATTTTGAAGAAGTGACGATCGTAATCGCCGGGCAGGGGGTGCCGCAACTTATCCGGGATTTTAAGCTTTCCTTGGCGGCGGTAAACAATTTTCCCTCGGGGACGGAATCCACGCTTAACCAGCTGTTAAACGAGATTAAGATTTCCTGCGAATATTATCACCGTCAGAATCCCAAGGCCGACATCGCCAAAATGCTCTTTTTTTCCGATGGAGATTTGCGGGAACTCTTCCCCCAGTTAGTTACCGAGTTAAAAACTCCGTCTTTTCACTATACCCATCAGGATCTTCTGGGCGTTCGGGAAGAAATTAAGTTCGGCGTCCTGGCTGCTTATGGGGGTGCACTGGCACGTGCGGTGAAAACGCCGCTGACCATTGATTTGGCAAGGAGACGTTTCCGGCCAGAGGCAAGGGTTCCCCGCGTCTCTCTTGAGGAAGTCATTAGCCCGCGAGCCTTGATAAAGATTGGCATATTAGGAGTAGCCTTGGTGAGTCTGGTTTGTATTACGAATATATTTAAACTCCAGAGCCTCAATTTACAGCTCGCCGCCATCCGGAAACAAAATGTCGGACAGTACACTTCGGAAAGCGAGATAAAGAATCTCATCAAGGATTTTGGAAATAAGCTCCTGGCAGTCAAGGAGATGGCCACCACCGATTCCTTTGCCGACAAAATCAGTTCCTTGCCGTTGCTTTTGCCTGATGGCGTCTGGCTTACGGCTATGAATATAAGATTTGACTCTGCTTCCTCGCCGGCAATGGTTTTTAAGGGCGTGGCTTTAAGCCAAGACTCGACCGTCGAGTTGAATCTAATTAATCAGTTTGTACTTAATTTAAAACAATCGCCACAGATCGGCCGGCATTTCAAGAATATCTCCTTGGCAAATGCCGTTGCCGATAAGACACCGGATAAGGGCGGCACTGTTTTTGAAATCATCTGTAAATAAAATGTGGGACTTTACGGCAAACATAAATTTTAAGCAACTGGAAGGTTTTCTCCGCCGCAAAGATACGCTCGTTAATATCGTGGCGGTTATCCTGATACTTATCGTGACCAGGTGGACAAATGTTAACTTTCGCAGCCGGATTTCTTTTCTGCAGAGAGAGATTGTCAAGGCCAAGAAGATTAATTTGCAGTCCGAAGAGCTCAAGAAGTTACAAAAGGAACTCGCCGAATTTCAAAAGGGTCTTCCCAAGGATTTTACCGCTTACACCGCCTTGGAGAAAATTAATAAGGCAGCTGCTGATGCCGATATTCGTATAATATCTTTTACGCCGGCGGAGGCAAAAGATAAACCTGTGGTTATCGAGTACCCGATGAGCATAAAACTGGAAACGGATTATTTCAGTCTCGTTGATTTCGTTAAGAAGATTGAAGAGCTGAAAATCTTTCGCATCATGAGTATAGAGGTTATCTCAAAGGGCGGGGTGGATGCCGCGCAGGAAATGAAGGGAAAACAGAGATTGGCGGTGGGTATATCGCTGTTGGCTATGACGATAAAAAATGAAGGCAAACGCAAATAGTTTGATGATGGTGCTGATTTTCTTTATCCTTGGGGCGTTATTTGCCATCCGGTATAGTTTTTCTCTTGCCGCCGACGAGAGTGTAGCCGTTTCTAAAGGCAGTGTGATAAGGGATCCTTTTTTGCCTCTGTATTCGAAAAAGGAACCCGAGAAAAAATTTTCCGGCGTAAAGACCACTTTGGCCAGGCCGCCGTCAGCGTCTATAAGTAAGAAATTGCCGGAATTTACGGTTCAAGGATTGGTGTGGGGTCAGACCGCCCCCCAGGCGATCATCAACAACAAGGTGGTCAGTATCGGTGATACCATTGATGATGCCAAGGTGATTGATATCAGTAAAGAAGGGGTACGGCTTTTATATCAAAATGATATAATTCTTATAAAACCTCAAATAGCCGCAAGCGGAAAAAAATGAAACGCAACCCCCTTGCGGGTAGGAAAGGGGAGGGACAAATGGTAAATAATCCGGTAAAGAAAATTGCATTCGTCACCCTTTTAATATTCTGGTTTATATCGGGTGTTTACGCGGCCGAGTTTTCCAAGGGTTTGGTTTATCCGGAGTATTCCAAGGTGATCTCCATGGATTTTCAGAATGCCAGCTTAAGGGATGTCTTAAAAATATTTTCCCAGCAGTCCGGGCTTAATTTTATCGCCTCAGAAGCGGTGCAGGACCGCAAGGTCACTGTCTATCTTGACCAGGTTCCGGTTGAGCAGGCCTTGGACCGGCTGCTTACGGCGAACAACCTTGAATACGAGATAGAGCCGGAAAGCAATGTCTTTATAGTCAGCGAGACCGGTGAGCCCAAAATCAGGACGATTACCAAAGTCTTTTTCTTAAAATACGCGTCGGTTGCCAACTCCCGATTGAATAGCGAAGTGGGCGCGGGCTTAGCCTATGAATCTTCTTCAGATAAATCGGGCACGCTGGGTGCTTCTACTTCCACTACTTCTACTGCCACCAGCAGCATCATCGAAATTGTAAAAAGCATCTTAACCAGCAACGGAACAGTGAGAGAGGATCGTCGCACCAACAGTCTTATCGTGACCGATGTGCCCAGCCAGTTTCCCATCATTGAACAGACCATTATCCAACTGGATATCCCGACGGCACAGGTAATGATTGAAGTGGAGATGTTGGATGTATCCAAAAACAATGTCGATAAAATCGGCGTGAAGATAGGCGAGACCTTGGCCTCTTGGACCGGGCCCAAACATACCTCTTATTTTCCGTTTCAGAATGACCGCGCCACGAAGACTGGCGCCACACATCCCAGCTATACACTGGGCACTCTTGACTTAAGCACGGCGAGCGCCGTCCTGCAATTCTTAACCACCAAGACCGACACGAAATATCTCGCGCGGCCGCGGTTATTGACTTTAAGCAACGAAACCGCGGAAATCAAAATCATTACCCAAGAAGCAATCGGTCTTACTACTTCTATTCAGTCTTCGCAGAGCGCAGCCACCCAAACTTCTCAGGCTGAGCGCGCCGAGACCGGCGTTTCCTTACGGGTTACTCCTCAGGTGAATCCCGATACCGGGGAGATAACTATGTATATTGAGCCCAGGGTCAGTCAGGCCAAGACCGGCGCTACTTTCGGAAGCACTACCTTTAGGGATCCGGAAGAACGCTACACCAAATCCGTTTTACGCGTCAAGGACGGCGAGACGATTGTGGTGGGGGGCTTGTTGCGTACTGATTATAATCAGACCATTACCAAGGTGCCGCTTCTGGGAGATATACCCTTGTTGGGTGCGGCCTTCCGACATCGTGACCAGAGTAAGGACGACGAACGTGAGCTGTTAGTATTTATCACCCCCCGTTTGGTGCGGGACTCGGTTATGGGTAAACCGGGTTTCCAACCGCAGATAGTCCTTAACCGAGAGCAGGAACGACCGGCAAACCGGGAGCAGGAAATCGACCGGGCCCTCGAGGCCGTGGAGAAAAGACGGAAATAACCTTATGGTTGGTTATCAGAAGTTAGGCGAAATCTTAATCAAGCAGGGCGTCTTAAGCTTAGAGCAGTTAGAGCGGGCCATTGAATTCCAGAAAAAGGAAAATGGCCGCTTAGGCGAGATCTTGATTAAGATGGGGATGGTCAAAGAGCAGGAGATAATTTCCGCCTTGGCCAACCAGCTCGGTTTGTCTTATGTTACAAAGAGCTCCGGTTTGCTGGTGCCGCAGTCGGAACAGGGCTTGGAAGATCTGATTACCAAAGACTTTGCCCAAAAGAATCTGGTATTACCCCTCTCGCGCAATCTAAACGCTCTGACCTGCGCCGTGGTAGACCCCCTTGATATAATCCTGATTGATAACCTGAGAAAGATGACCAATTGCGAGATAAATTTGGTCATTGCCACCCGCTCGGATTTGATGCGGGCTATTGAGGATTTTTACAGCCATTCGGCGATGTTGATGAAAGAAGCCGTTAAAGAGAGTTATGTCGCCCCGGAAATTGTCCCGGAAAAACCGAAGGTGGTTGAGGAAGAGCAGGGTTTGGAGCTGGGTACTGACAAGCTTATCGAGAGAGCCGGAGAAGCGCCGGTGGTGAAGTTAGTAGATTTGATCATCCGCCAGGCCATTGATGAGCGCTCCAGCGATATTCACATCGAGCCGCAGAAAGACAAGATTTCCCTGCGTTATCGCATCGACGGCAAACTTTATGAAATTCCTCCTCCGGCAAAACATCTTCATCTGCCAATTGTGACCAGAATCAAGATTCTCTCCAAAATGGATATTTCCGAAAAGCGTCTGCCCCAGGACGGTGCCTTTATCGTCAAGGTGGAGAATAAAGTTGTGGATCTGAGGGTTTCTACCACCCCCACGATTTACGGCGAGAAAATGGTTATCCGTATTTTGGATAAATCCAGCGTGCCGCTTGATTTGGGCAAGTTGGGATTTTCCCCCAAGCAGTTAGAAGATTTTCATCGCGCCTTAAAAAGCCCCTACGGGCTGATTTTGCTTACGGGACCGACGGGAAGCGGTAAGACGACTACGATGTACGCAGCGATGAATGAGATTATCGACCCGCATAAAAACATACTTTCCATTGAGGATCCGGTAGAATACCGTATGGACGGAGTAAACCAGGTTCAGGTCAAGACAGATATTGGCCTTACCTTTGCTACGGCGCTGCGCTCCTTTCTGCGCCAGGACCCGGATATAATGATGGTGGGGGAAATCCGCGACTTGGAGACTGCGCAGATTTGCCTTCGTGCAGCATTAACCGGACATCTTATTTTAAGTACCTTGCATACCAATGACGCGCCATCTGCAGTCAGCCGGCTTTTAGACATCGGCATTGAATCTTATCTGTTGATGCCCTCTTTACTGTTGGTGATTGCGCAGAGACTGGCAAGGAGGTTGTGTCCGGTGTGCAAGGAGGCGTATGAATATAAACAGGAGCTCATCAAGGGTTTTAATTTTACCGCGCCGATATTCCGGCCAAAGGGTTGTGATGAATGCAATAATATCGGTTATAAGGGCAGGGTGGCGATTGCCGAGCTGATGGTGGTAAATGAAGAGGTGCGTTCCCTGATCGGCAAGCAGGCTTCTTATCGGGAAATCCGCGAGGCATCCCGCCGCAGCGGAATGGTGTCAATGTTTGAGTCCGGGATGAAGATGGTTATGGAAGGCACTACCAGCATTGAAGAAGTTTTAAGTGTTATCAGTGAAGGAGAATAATAATGGCCAGGTTAAGTTATGTCGCCCGGGATAAGGACGGCAATAAGGTTACCGGTACAGAAGAAGCCGCGGACAGCGAAGCCTTGATAACCAAATTACAGAATCAGGGTTTGTTAGTTGTAGAGCTTAAACCTTTTGAGCAAAGCCTTTCCGAGGTCCGGTTCAAGCTCAAAAACCGCAGCACCGTCACACACCACCGTGTCAAGATTAATGATATGGTTATGTTCGCCAAACAGTTGGCTACTATGCTGGATGCCGGCGTTACTTTGTTGCGTTCTTTGGAGGTGATTAATCAGCAGGTAGAAAGTGCAGTATTGTCGCATGTTTTGGAAGAGGTGATTAAAGATTTGTCCAAAGGCGCATCGTTTAGCAGCGCGCTGACCAAGCATCCGCGTATATTTGGCCAGTTCTGGGTAAGCCTTATTGAGGTAGGCGAGGCCTCGGGTAACCTGCCGGTAATTTTGGAGAAATTAGCGGCATATTTAGAGGCCAAGGCAAACTTTCAGAGTAAGTTGGTCTCTGCCTTGCTTTATCCGGGGGTCCTGCTGTTAGTTTCCTTGGGGGCGGTGGGCTTTTTTGCCTCGGTAATCATACCCCGCTTTTCCGAAATCTTTAAATCCCTGAATGTAACTTTACCTTTTTTAACCCGGAAGATCCTGGATTTTTTTGAATTTATTCGTACAAAATTTTTATTGTTATTGGCAGGCGGTGCAGGTATAATATTTTTGTTTAGACATTATAGGCGCACTGAAACCGGAAAGTCGCAATTGGAAGCGTTGATTCTGCGCCTGCCGGTTTTCGGGAATTTTTATCGCGTCCTGATCATTGAAAGGTTTACTTCGCAGTTAGCGATTCTTATCGAGAGCGGCGTACCTATTTTGTATGCCTTGGAAATAACTGAGCGGATGGTCGTCAGCCACAGTATGTCCAAGATTGTCGAGAACATAAAGAATCAGGTGCGCGAAGGCAAATTGATCGCCGAGCCGATGAGTAAGAGCGGCTTTTTTAATCCGATGGTGGTGCAGATGGTTTTGATCGGAGAAGAAACTGGCGAGCTCGATAAAATGTTGAAGCGGGTTGCAACCTTTTATCAGAGTTATATTGAGACCTTTGTGGGCAGATTAAGCACGTTGATCGAGCCGTTTATGTTGGTGTTTATGGGTTTTATCGTCGGCACAATTGTCATCGCAATGTTTATGCCCATCTTCAGCCTTGCCAGCGGCGGTTTGGTCAACCGATAATCTCTTACGCAGTAAGCCCGAAAGGTTGTTAAATATATATGGGGAGGGGAGCGGTTAAAAAGGAGGAAGAATGAAGAAGGGTTTTACTTTGCTGGAGTTGGTAATCGTTATCATCGTTATTGGGATCTTGGTGGCTATGGCTTTGCCGCAGTTTGTCAGAATGGCAGAAAGGGGCCGGGTGGGCAAGGCCAATGTGATGCTGGATATGTACCGTAAGGCAGAGGGTATCGAGCATGCCAAGAATGCTACTTACAGCGGGGCCATGGCTACCCTGCAGGTTGAGATCCCCGAAATAACCGATAATGATGGAGACTGGATTTACACGATAACCGCGGCCGATGCCAGCGCATTTGTCGTTGAGGCCAGTCGTATTGACGGTCCTTTTGCCGGTGACACTATTACCATTGATCAAACCGGTACGGTGGGAGGAACGCATCCGTTAAGGCCAGGGGTTTAATTCTGCACCAAAGGATCTTGGCGGGGGTGGTGGTACACGGGGTACCTAACACTCCCGCCTTTTTAATAATTCTCAAAATGCGCAAGGGATTTACTTTGATCGAGTTGATGATGACCGTGATAATCATCGGCATTCTAATAGGGATTGCCATACCACAGTTTACCACTTCTACCGAGAGATCCCGCGCTGCGGAAGGCGTGACTATTTTAGGCGCAGTTCGGGCGGCACAATTAAGATATTATACGGAAAACAGCGCCTATGCCCTTGCAGGTTGTACTATTGTGTCTCCTGCCCCGCCAGGACAAACCTGTGGTTTGGATATTGATGTGTATCCTCCCCGCTTTTTCAACTCACCAGGCACCGGAATCAGCGATGCCTCGCAACTTGCGGTCATTACCCGTAATGCCGCATCCGCGGCCCTTGGCCAATATACTTTGAGTATTGATGAACCCGGAACGATTACTTGCAGCGGAGGTGCTGCCGATGCCTGTATGCGGTTGGGGTATTAAGATGGAAAAACGCAAAGTCACGACGGGTTTTACTTTAATCGAAGTTATTGTGGTAGTAATAATCGTCTCTATTTTGGTCAGTTTAAGTGTACCCCTCTATAATCGAACCTTGGAGCGCAGCCGGGATTATGAGGCCAAGTCCAACCTTAAGCTTATCCAGGCCGCTGAAGAGATTTATCGTACCAAGAACGGTTTTTATTATCCTAATTCCCCCGGCGAAACCGATATTAATGCAATTAATCTTGCGCTGGGGCTAAATTTAAATGAGCGGTACTGGGATTATATTGTTGAGTCCGGGGTTAATGTTTTCAGCGCCGGGGCAACCCGTCTGCCGCCCACCGGCGGATTCAATCGCGGATATTCTATTGATAACGCCTCCAGCGAACCACTTTGCAGCGGCAATTGTCCTTAAGCCGCCATTTTAGTATGAAAATAAAATCATCATCCCGGCGTAATTTTTTGTATAATCAGGGTTTTACTCTGTTAGAGATTATGGTAGCAATGGTAGTTTTGGCTTCTGCGGTATCCGGATTATTTGCCAGTTTCATTGCCGCTGAGAAATTTGTCAGTCGTTCCCGGCGTCGGTTGGCAGCAATAAATGCCTGCCGTTTAATTGCCGAAGACTTAAAAGCTGCGGTAAGCCAGCGGGAATGGAGCGATCCAGCAGGAACAAATCCATTGTGCTGTCCGGGCGGTGCTTATCCGTGCGTCCGGGATTTTGTTTTGCCGGCCAGTTTTCCGTCGGGTCCTCCTTGGAACTGGAGGGGGCAATACGAGATAAGTTTGCTGGATGTCGGAGGAGTGCAAATGCGCCGGGTCAAGGTTAGGGTATTGTGGGATGAGCCGGAATAGGTTTAAGGAAAGCCGGAATGCCGTTACCTTGGTTGAGCTGGTAATGGCGGTGCTTTTGTTGGGGTTGGTGATGATTAGTGCCGCGAATGTTGATATCGCCAGCCGTAAATTTTTTATTGCCACGGATAAGGAGGGTCAACTGCAGGTAAGGCTCGGAGCCGCCCTGGAACATATGGCAAAAAATATTACCTTGGCCCACGGCGATACGGTGGACCCGGGGATAAATATTGTCGGTACCGGCTCTATCGAGATACGGTTAGATAACGGCACGCCCCAGAGCTATACCGACGATGTCTGGATGCGCTATTGGCAGGATGGGGAAGCTATCCGCTATTGTGTTTTGGGTGGTGGTGCCTGCGTGGGCGCCGTGGAAACCATCTGCCGCAGCAATGTGGATGTTTTACAGTTTACGCTCAATTCCACCTACCCCGCGTTATATGTGGATATCGTTTTAGCGGGTTCGGATGTGGATATTGCTCCGGTAACCCTTCAGACCCGCGTGTTTCCGCGTTCTATTTCAAACAATTAAAAATACTTAGAAGGGGCGATAGTTCAGTTGGGAGAACGCTACATTCGCATTGTAGAGGTCGCGGGTTCAAATCCCGCTCGCTCCACTTACAACTCCTCGATAACTCCGCACCAAATGAAAAACTTATTCTTTGCCAGCCTTATTCTTCTTGGTTTCTGCAGTAGCGCCCTGTCCAAAGAGCCGTTAAAAGAGGCAATGTATTATGAGCGCTGGGACGACAAGGTGGCGCATTGTCTCTTGTGCCCGCGTAAATGCGTCATTCCCGACCAACAACGGGGTTTCTGTGGGGTGCGGGAAAACCGCAGCGGCACGCTTTACACGCTAGTTTTTGCCGAGCCCTGCGCCATTCATATCGATCCCATCGAAAAGAAGCCGCTTTTTCATTTCCTACCCGGTAGCGATGCCTTTTCCGTGGCCACCGTCGGATGTAACTTAAGATGTAAATTCTGCCAGAACTGGCAAATCTCGCAGGCCAGACCCGGAGAGGTTGAGACCGTACATATGACTCCAGCAGAATTAGTGGCTAAGGCCAAGGCTTCGGGCTCCCCGGTTATTGCCTTTACATATTCGGAGCCGACCATATTTTTTGAATATATGTTAGAGACAGCCAAGCTCGCCAAGGCTGCCGGAATAAAGAATGTGATGCACTCTGCCGGCTTTATCAATCCGGAGCCGTTAAAGGAAATCTGCAAATATCTGGATGCGGCGAATATTGACCTAAAGGGTTTTTCCCAAAAGTATTATGAGGAAATGTGTCTGGGGAACTTGGACAATGTGTTAGAGAGCCTGAAGATTATAAAACAATCCGGCGTGCATTTGGAGATTACCTGTTTGATTCTGCCGGGTTTAAACGATGATCCTGAAACAGTCAAGGCGATGTGTAACTGGATTAAAAACAATTTGGGCGCGGAGGTGCCGGTGCACTTCAGCCGTTTCTGGCCACTTTACAAGCTGGCGCATCTTTTGCCTACGCCGGTGGCTACTTTGGAGAAGGTCCGCCGGATTGCCCTTGAGGTGGGGCTTAAATATGTCTACATTGGTAATATCCCGGGCAATCCGGCGGAGAACACCTATTGCCCGCGTTGCAAAAAAGCCGTTATCGAGCGCAGCGGCTATACGATTTTGGGAATTCATTTAAAGGATGGGAAGTGTGAATATTGTGGAGAGAAGATTGAAGGAGTATGGAGATAAATTCCAAATTCCAAGCACCAAATTACAAACAATCTCCAAAACCCAATTTACAATGACCAAAAAATTTTTGGTCATTGGAGTTTTGGTAATTTGGATTTGTTTGGGATTTGGGATTTGGGATTTGGGATTTGCCCAAGAGATCAAGGAACCCAATGTCGCCGGCACATTTTATCCTGCACAGCCGCAACGCCTGTCGCAAATGATTGATGGATTTTTGTCTGCGGCCCCGACAGAAACGGCCGAAGATATCGCGGTTTTAATTTCCCCTCATGCCGGATATATATATTCCGGGGGCGTAGCAGCATATGGATATAAGGCGATAAGTGGAAGAGATTACCCGACGGTTATTATTTTAGCTGCTAGTCATTATTTGCCGTTCGACGCAATTTCAGTCTGGCCAAAAGGCGAGTTTAAAACTCCCCTGGGGAATATTCCGGTAGATGAGACAATGGCACGGGAAATTACCTCGCAGTTCTCCCAGGCCCGGTTTATTCCGCAGGCCTTTGACCGCGAGCATTCCTTGGAGGTACAACTTCCGTTTTTACAGAAGACGCTGAAGAATTTTACTATTGTCCCGGTAGTAATGGGTCAATTGAGTTTGGAGGATTGCCAAGAGCTGGCCACAGTCTTGGCCAAGGTTATAAACGGCCGCAGGGAAGTCTTAATCGTTGCCAGTACGGATTTGTCCCATTTTCATCCCGCCGCATATGCTGAGGAGATGGATAAGAGGACCATTGCCTATCTTAGTAACTTCGATGCAGAAGGACTTTGGCGGGATTCTTCCGGGGACGACCCGCGGATGTGCGGCATTGCGCCGGTAGTAACCGCGATTTTCTATGCGCAAAACCGGAAGGTGAGGGATTTAAAAATTTTAAAATATTCCCATTCCGGCAAAATAACCGGCGATAATCAAAGGGTGGTAGGATATCTTAGTGCCGTAATTTTCGCAAGCCCTAAGGCAAAAGGAGAACCGCTGATGTTAAATTTAACCCAGAAGAAAAGGTTGTTAGAGATTGCCCGTCAGTCTTTGGAGAGTTATGTAAAGACCGGTAGGCAGATGCAAGTTACCGAAAGCGATCCGGCATTATGCCAGAGGCGCGGCGCCTTTATTACTCTTCATAAACATGGTGAGTTACGCGGTTGCATCGGACGGATCGTTGCTGATTCTCCGTTATATCAGGTGGTAAAGGAAATGGCGATTGAGGCAGGTACGGGTGATCCGCGTTTTTATCCGGTCTCAACCGAAGAATTGAAAGACCTTGAAATTGAGATTTCCGCGCTTTCGCCTTTGGAAAAGATTACTGATATTAACCAAATCAAAGTGGGAACTCACGGATTGATTATCCACAAAGGTTTTAATTCCGGCCTCCTCTTGCCGCAAGTAGCCGCGGAATATGGCTGGGACCGCGAGACCTTCCTGAGAGAGACCTGTCACAAGGCCGGGCTTCCTTTGGACGCTTGGAAACAAGGCGCAGAGATATACATTTTTTCCGCCGAGGTATTTTCCGAAGCCTCCGTAAAATAATGTGGGACATTTGGCTTAGTCTGTTTTTGAGCGGGGTATTTTTGGGCGCCGGCCCGTGTCTTATAAGCTGCGGTCCATTCTTATTGTTTTTCATTGCCGGCGCCCAAAAAACTCTGCGTGAAGGATTATTAATTTGGTTTGCCTTTTCTTTGGCGCGGCTGTTTTCTTATTTACTTCTCGGTTTAGGCTGCGGAATATTAAGCCAAAAGGTGGTCTCCCGCTTCATTGCAGGAAATGCTGGCAGATACTTCGCTATGGCAGCAGGAGTTTTCATAGTTAGCGTTGGAATAGCAATGCTTCTGGGCAGGTCAACCCAAAGCCGGTTCTGCCGGCAGATGGAGACGGTTTTTATCAAGCGCGGTTTGAAAAGTGCTTTTGCCTTTGGCATATTGATTGGACTTCTGCCCTGTGCCCCCCTTTTAGCAGTACTTTCCTATATTACACTAATTTCCAAAACTTGGGTTAAGGGTGTGGCATACAGTTTTGCTTTCGGATTGGGTACTATGGTGTCGCCGCTGGTCATTATTGCCTTATTGGCAGCGTTAGTTCCCAAAATATTCTTCCGCAAAGAACATTTGCTTTCTATTTTTTCGCGGGCTTGCGGGCTGATAATTATTTTCTTGGGGGCTCTGATTTTGCTTAAGGTAAAGGGAGGATGAGTTGCACCGCTTTTTTGCCTTGCCGCAGAATATAAAAGGAGATGTAGTCATCTTAAGCTCGCAGGAGGCGCACCATATGCAGAAGGTTTTGCGCCTTAAGACCGGCGATAAGGTGGTAGTCATTGACGGAAGCGGCAATGAATTTTTATCCCGCATCCAATCGTCTAACGCCCAAGGAGCAAGCTTGGCGATTCTTGAAAAGAGGACCGGCTACTCGTCAACGCGTCCGCAGTTATGTCTGGCCTGTGCTATTCCTAAGGGCGCAAAGTTCCACTCGATAATCGAGAAGTCCGTCGAGCTCGGCGTTGACCGCATCATTCCACTTAAGACGGCGCGGACCATTGTTGCTCCAAATCCTGACCGAGCTGTCAGGCGCCTTGAGCACTGGCAAAAGGTAGCGGTTGCCGCGGCCAAGCAGTCGGGAAGCAACTGGTTGCTGCAGATAGAGAGGATTTCTGATTTTAAGCAAGCGATTATCGCCGCCAAGAATTATGATTTGGCATTAATCCCCTATCTTGCCGGAGAAAGAAAATCTTTTGCCGAAGCGTTGGCTGGTTCAATGGGAAAAAGCATCATCGTGTTTATCGGCCCGGAAGGCGATTTCACCGCACCGGAAATCATGCTGGCGAAAAAGGCAGGTTGTCAGCCGGTGAGTTTTGGCGAGCGGGTGCTTAAGGTAGACACGGCGGTATTCTACGCGCTTTCCTGTATCGACTTTGCCCGGCAAATAAAACGATGAAGACCTTTAAGATTACTACCTTGGGTTGCAAGGTAAACCAGTACGAAAGTCAGGCGATGCGTGAACAGCTTATTGCCGCGGGTTTTGTCGAAAATCGGCCCAATAGACCTGCGGATCTCTATTTGATCAACAGTTGTGCGGTAACCCAGCACGCACAAAACCGGTCTTTTGAACATATCCGCCGGGCAAAAAAGGAAAATCCCAGATGCCGGGTAGTTTTTACTGGCTGCTGCGTTAATGCGGCATTGCCAAAACCAGAAAAATCCGGCAGTGCCAATTTTCTCGTTGATAATCAGGGAAAGCACCGGCTGACGCATTGGTTGGGAATTAAGGGGGAAAGCGCGCCGCTTAAGATCAGCAGCTTTAAAGGTCATAGCCGCGCCTTTGTAAAGATTCAGGACGGGTGTGATAATTTTTGCAGCTATTGCGTGATCCCTTTTTTGCGCGGCGCTGCACGCAGCCGGGACAAGTCTGAAATTATTGCGGAGGTAAAAAGGCTGGTTGAAAATGGTTTTAAGGAAATCGTCCTTACTGGAATTTGTCTCGGAGACTTTGGGAAGGATGAGAAGAGTGGCGGAAGGCGCCGGCACTTGGTTGATTTACTTGCTGATTTAGAAAATATCCCCGGTGCCTTCCGCCTCCGTCTTAGTTCCATCGAAGCCCAGGATGTCACTGGCCAATTAATAAGCAAACTGGCGGAAAGCCCGCGACTCTGTCCCCACCTGCATATTCCTTTTCAGTCCGGCGACGACGAGATTCTCAAGAGAATGCAGCGCGGTTATTGTGCCAGGGATTATTTAAATATCGTGGCGAAGGTGCGTCGGTTGCTTCCGGATATTGCTATTTCCACCGACATTATGGTGGGATTTCCTTCAGAAGAAGAACGCCATTTTCAAAATACCCGCAGATTTCTAAGTGAAGTCAAGCCGATGCGCGTGCATGTTTTTCCCTTTAGTCCGCGTCCCCAAACCGCGGCAGGGAAAATGCCGCAGCGGGTTGCGCAAAGCATCATTAAGCAAAGGGAAGCGATTTTGCTTGAGCAGGCAAAGGCACTGGCCTGGGCGTACCACTGTAAATTCATCGGAAAAACTCTGGAGGTTTTGGTAGAGGCCAGTGAAGATAAAAAAGGCGGATGGTTAAAAGGTTACAGCGAAAACTATATTCCCGTGCGATTTTCGGGCCGCGAAGATTTTAAGGGTAACTTGGTTAAAGTTAAGCTTACCGGATGCAACCGCGAAATTATTATGGGAAGCATTGACTTTTAAAGCATTAGCGGTAAAATAAAAAAAATGGCAAAAAGCACACATTCCGGTTTCACGCTGGTAGAATTAATGGTGGCAACCTTGATACTGGCCATAGTTTTAGTGGGGCTGCTTGCCAGTTATATCGCCTGCCTGCAGCTTACCGACCTTGCCAGAAATACCTCCGTTGCCATTAATTTGGCGCAGACCAAGATGGAGGAGATTAAGAACGCTGCTTATACTTCCATAAAAAATGATTATGACCCGGCAGGAGTCGGCGTGCCATTTACGATTATCGGAGTAAACGGAATGGGTGTTACTTATGTTGATAATACCGATCCCGACCTTCTACTGGTGAAGGTCACGGTTTGCTGGCGGGAGCGGGGCGGACGGATAATTGGCGAGGATACCGATTTAAACGGCGTGTTGAATTCCGGAGAAGACAAGCCTCCACTTAACAATCAGTTGGATTCCATCGCCCAGGTGATTACCTATATCGCCCGGCACTAAGTCGAAAGCAAGGGAAAATTTGCTGGGGAATAAGGCTTTTACCTTAGTTGAGGTTTTGATTTCGGTCTTTGTCTTTACCGTGGTGGCTGCCGGTTTATACATTGTGCTAGCCGGCGGCCAATCCACTTGGCATACTACTGAAGTATCGGTGCAATTACAGCAGAATCTGCGTCAGGCCTTGCAGCGGGTTACTCGCGAATTACACGAGTCGGGTTTTGACAGCGCGGATGTGGCGCAGGTAACCATTCAAGAGGGCGCTGGACTTAACAACAGCGACATATTGCAGTTTAAGGTTCCCGGCGATTGGGATTTAGACGGCGATATATTGGATGGCAGTAATCATTTGGAGTGGGGTAGCTATTTGCAGTGGGGCAGTTTTAATCCTGCCTGCGGGGCCTCCCCCAGTTGCAAAAATTTTAGCGTGCAGTATTTTATCAATAGCGACGGAAGATTCCAACGTCAGGTTTTAAATGATACTGGTTCAGTAGTGAGAACCGATACCTTGGCTGAGCGCATTACTGATTTTCAGGCCGCAAGGAACGGCAATATAGTTTCGCTGCAGCTTACTTCGCAGCGCAATACCGTATTCGGCAGGAGCATTACTTCCATTCTAAGGGCAGATGTTTTATTACGTAACCGGGGGTAGAGGATGTTTATAAAAAACCAGCGGGGCGCGGCACTGGCTATCTCTTTAATGGTAATTATAGTTTTAATTATTTTAGGCAGCGTGCTGATTTTAAGAAGCGTTACCGAGAAGCGCTCTTCCGACGAGGAGAGAAGGACGATTCAGGCCTTTTACCTTGCCGAGGCCGGCGCCAATTCCGGATTGGACCGGTTGGATTATCTTATCAATACCGATCTGTTGACCGCCGTAACCCAAATTAATCCCCAGACGCTTGCCAGACGGGTCAGTCAGTATGTTGCGGGCGGTGACGGTCTGGGATTTTTACGCACCTATGTAAAAGAATACGATCAGGCCCAGTTTACCCTTAGCGGTGACGGACTTTCGATATATCATAACGGAACTACTACCGCTTTAGGCAGCGGAAATTATATCTATACCATTTATGTGCGGGAGAAATCCAATCCTTATGCGGTGGCCACCGATACTTGGGATTTTCCTTATACCTTCACCATTAATGCCTTGGGAACTTCAAGCACTGCACGCCGCCGGGTGCTTTTAACCGGCGATTTCACCGTCCGCGTCCAAAAGGATAATTTCGCCCGCTATGCCTTATTCACTAATCATCATTCGATGCCCAGCGGCACCACGGTTTGGTTTACCAATAATACCAATTTTAGCGGTCCCTTGCATACTAATGAACGCTACAGTTTTGCCTATAATCCCAGCGGGACCTTTGATGGAATGGTTACGCAGCATATTCTCACGGCGCGTTATTTTAATGGTGGTTCGCCGGTATTGCGGGCGGCGGACAGCAATCCTCCGTATGATGTGCCCATCTTCAATGCCGATTTCATTCGGGGAGCAAATGAGATCAATTTGGAATCTTCGGTTACCCAGCAGGACCTGATGGATCAGGCGCGCGCCGGGGACCGCTCGGCGGTCGGCAATGGTATTTACCTTGCTAATAACGGGACCGCGCTCACCGGTGGAATCTTTGTCAAGGGTGACTCTACCGTTCAAATGACTACGGATACCAACGGCGACGCGAAATATATAGTAACGCAAGGGACCACTACGAAAAACATTACGGTAAAGAAGAATGAAATGAAGACTAATGTGGAAACGGTGGGAGGCGGAACGGTAACTTATGACGGAATTCCCGACGGTATGGATGATTTGGGAACGATAATTTATGTGGATGGTGCGGTTACCGGTCTGAAAGGGACGGTTCAGAAAGATACTGAGGTTACCGTGTCCAGCCAGAACGACATTATTATTACCGATAATTTGGTGTACCAGGAAACCAATCCCGGCCCGCCTTTAAATGCCGAAGGCAAAACCAATCTTTTAGGGATTGTCTGTTGGGGAGGCAATGTGCGAATAGGGCCTACTGCGCCGAACAATGTTAATATCCACGGAACCATAATGGCGCGTAACGGCATCTTTACCGTTGACGGCTATGATTCCGGCGACCCCCGCGGGACGGCCACGCTTTTGGGCGGGGTAATCACCAACTTCTATGGTGCCTTTGGCCAGTTCAATTCGCAGACCGGTCAGATGGTTCACGGCTATGCCCGCAATTATGTTTATGACGAGCGCATGTCGTACGGAAATGCGCCACCGTATTTCCCTTCGATGAACACCTTTATCGCCTTTTCCGACGACATTACCGACAAGATCAATTGGCAGGAAGGAGGCATATAGTGGGAGGCGTCGCAGATTTGAGTAACCGGAAGATACTTTTTATAGGCGGGATTTTATTCGTGGCACTGGTGATGCTGATTATTCTGGTTAATATCTGGGTCAGGCGCTCTTTACAGGATATTCAGAATCAGGCTGCGCCGCCCTCCGTTGCTGTTCCAGGGGTTGAAGTCGAGACGGCATTAGCGCCCGTTTCGCCGTCCGCGAGGGCTCCTGTGTTACCTACGCCGGTGGCCGGGAAAATGGCGGGTAAAAACGAAGAAGTTGTAGAAATAAAGGAAGCACCCATTACTTCCGTAATCTTGAATGAATAAATTACCGGCTTTTAATTTTCCTTCCCGGAAAATCCTTGATGCAGTCAACCCGTTGCTTGCCAAAATTAAGGGTTTTCTGCCGGAAGAAAAACCCCGGACCACCGTGGGCTTGGATATCGGCACTACCAGCGTTAAGCTGGTTCAGGTGCAGAGAATCGGCAAGGAATTGCAGATTACCGCCTATGGCATTGCCGCAATTAAGAATGGTGACCGGGAAGAGGCGATAAAGAAATTATTTGCCGAGTGTTGCATCTTTGAGAAAGAGGTTAATATCGCCATTTCCGGGCATGGAGTGGTACTTAGATATCTGTCGATGCCTAAGGTACCGCCGGCAGAGCTTAAGGCTTCCATCATCTTTGAGGCCGATAAACATATCCCTTTTCCTATTGCCGAAGTTGTCGTTGACTGCTATACCATTAAAGATCTCCCCAAAGAAAACAAATCCCTTGTTTTATTGGCCGCGGCAAAAAAGGACTTTATCGAACAACGCCTCGCGTTGTTGAATAAATTAGGTCTTTCTGCCGGCGTGGTCAGCGTAGATGCGGTGGCCTTGGCTAATGTATTTAATGTGTTGTGGGCTTCCGACAACCTTGATCAGACCGTAGGTCTCTTAAGCATCGGCGGGGCCTTCAGCAGCCTGAATCTTATTGATTCCGGAGTTCCCCTGTTCACCCGCGATATCTTTATCGGCGGAGAGGATATTACTAAAAGGATTATGAATCAGTTTGGTATGGATATGCCGGCGGCGCAGAAATTGAAGACCAGCGCGGAAAAGGACGCGCAGCGAATCATCGCGTCTTGCGAGACCATACTTTCAAATTTGGTAACGGAGATCCGCTTCTCCTTTGATTATTTTGAAACCGAATACAACCTGCCTATTTCCGTTTTGTATCTTACCGGTGGAAGCGCTTATCTGCCAGGGCTCGATAACCATCTTCAGCAGGGTCTGGGGATTAAGGTAGAGGCTTGGAATCCGCTGGCAAGACTTAAAAGCGGTCCGCAGGTGCAAAGGGAATCCTTGGAAAAAGACGCCAACCTGCTGGGGGTGGCTTTGGGTTTGGCGCTTTACGGGAATGATTAAAATTAATCTCTTGCCGGATCGGCTTAAGAAAAAAAGCCGCGGGATTTCTTTGAATATCCCGCAACTACCTAAGGAGATGCTGATACTCATCGTCGGCGCCTTGGGTTTGTTATTGGTGCTGGTGCATCTTTTGCTCGTAGGAAGACTGATAGTGCAGAAGATGAGGCTTTCGGGGCTAAGACGCAGCTTCCAGCAGATTGAGGCTCCCAAGAAACAGGTTGATGTCTTGAAAGAAGAAATGAGAAAGATCGAGGCACGGGTCAACGCTTATGCTATCCTGACTGACCGGACAAAACAGATTATCTGGGCTAAGAAGCTCAATCAGTTAAGTGATTTTCTGCCTTCGGGGATGTGGCTTACCAAGCTTTCCTTCTTCGAGAAACAGCTGATTATCGAAGGCAGTGCCATTTCCAAGCGGGGGGAGGAGATGGTTTTGGTAGGCAAGTTCACCTCAGCCCTAAAAGATGATACCGACTTTGCCAAGGATTTCAAGGCTATTGAGCTGACCTCGATTAACCGCAAATCAATCAAGAATATCGAGGTGGCTGATTTTGTGATTTCGGCCAGTCTGAAAGATTAATGGACAAATTTAAGTTTGATATTAAAAACAATCCTTCTTTACTGCTCGGGGGGATAGTCTTCCTTATATTGCTTCTCGATTTTTTTGTGTTGCTGCGGCCGCAGCTTTCGGTTTTAAGTCAGGTGAGCGGCCAGGTTAAGAGCTTAAGAGTTGAGCGGGATGGCGCCAAAAGAGATCTCGCCTCTATAGATGCCTTTCGCAAGCGTCTTAAGGTATTAAAGGAGAAAAACCTTTCGGTTGATCAGGGTATGGTTAAAGAGGAAGCCATACCGGCGGTGGTCGAGAATCTTTCTAAGATTGCCAAGCAGGCCAATGTAAAGATCAACCAGATTAAACCCGAGCGGGATGAGGAAACCAGGGTAGCGGTAGCCACTGAGGGTACGGTATATTCGTTGCCCATCACCATCGAAGCAAGATGCAGTTATCACCAGCTGGGTAGGTTGGTAAACCGGATTGAGAACGATGTCTTGTTTATGCGCATCGTTGGGTTAGAGATACTGCCCAGTACAGGTGAGGGCATGCGCCATAATATAAAAATGGAAGTGGCAACATATATTTTAAAGAAGAAGTAAAATGAAGAAATTAATTTTAATTATAATCTTTCTGGTGGCAGCGGGAATTTCTCACGGCACAGAAGAATTTTCCTATGACAGCAAGGGAAAGCGCGATCCCTTTATGCCGTTGGTTACCTCCCAAGGGTATATCGTGAATATTGAAGATGAGCTTCTGGTTGCCGACATGAATTTGGAAGGTATAATATATGACGCGGGTGGACGGAGCATGGCGGTGATAAATGGCAAGGTAGTAAAGTCCGGCGACAATATCGGAAGATACACGATAAAAGAAATTAGGAAAGAGCGGGTGATTTTGGTCAAGGATGAAGAGGAAAGTATTTTGGAGTTGCTAAGGGAGGATTAAATCGGATGAGATATTTAATCTTAGTGTTTATCTTTTGCCTAATGGTCGCCACGACCGTCGCTGCCCAGCCGCAAAAGGCTGCGCCGGCAACTGCTGCGCCAGAAGGAAAAAGCGAAGCCGTGGAAGAAATAGTGGAGACGACTACGCCGGGAAATGTGACCTTGGACTTCCGCGACGCGGATATCCGCAATGTGCTGCGGATCTTGTCTTACAAAAGTGGGGTAAACATCGTAGCCGGCCCGGATGTCAGCGGTTTGGTCACCATTCAACTGAATGATATCCCATGGGAAGATGCGCTTAAGGTTATCTTGAAGACCTATGGTTTTGGGTATGAGCGCTCCGGCAATGTGATTACCGTCAGCACCTATGAGAAACTGGCGGAGAAGCGCAAGATTGAAAAGGAGCTCGCCGAACAGGAGCCTTTAGTTACTGAAGTCTTTAGTCTGAATTATGCCAAGGCCAAGGAGATAGCCGCTTCAGTAAAGGAGATGCTTACTCCGCGCGGCAGGGTAAATTTTGACGAGCGCACCAATACCGTGGTAGTCACTGACTCTACCAGTAGCTTAGAGAAGATCCGCGAGATAATGCCTTCGCTGGATCAGGTTACCCCGCAGGTCCTGATTGAGGCTAAGGTAATTGAGACCAAGTTGGATAATACCGATAAGTTAGGTATTGATTGGACTGCCAAGGTTACTGGCTTTGGCGCCAAGAGCCCGATAAACTGGCCGTTTCCCAATGTCGCGGCAAACAAATTTACCCCCACGCCTTTTCCCAGCGCACCCTCTTCGGAATTTAAATACGGCACACTGGATTTCACCCAGTTCCAGGCGGTTTTGGAATTATTAAGCGCGCGCACGGATACCAATACCCTTTCCAATCCGCGGATCGTCACACTGGATAATCAGCCGGCCTCGATTACTGTGGGCACCAAGTGGCCGGTGGCGCAGTACACCTATAATTCTGAACAGGCAAAGTGGCAGGTCTCCGGATGGGAGTATCAGGAATTCGGAATTCTTTTAAAGGTTACCCCCCATGTTAACCGCGAGGGATATATCACGCTGGATATTGCTCCGCAGGTAAGCGAAAGAACCGGGGATGTGACCTTTGATACCGCGGCGGTGCCTATACTTTCTACGCAGGAGACGACCACGCGGGTGATGATAAAGGACGGTGAGACTTTAATTATCGCTGGATTACTCAAGGATAAGACCACGGATACTAAGCGGAAGATCCCTATACTGGGCGACATCCCGCTCATCGGGCTGGCGTTTACTAAAACCGAAAAGGTTTTGGAAAAGACCGATCTTTTGATTTTCATTACGCCTCATATCATAACTCCCGTGACGACTCCCAAGACTTAGAATCCAGCAGCTTAAGCATACCTGCCGGTCTTCATTGTCTAAAGCCTATTTTTTAAAAGGAT
>JBMONJ010000183.1:27274-35770 GCA_049324655.1 Candidatus Omnitrophota bacterium
AAAGAAATTATCATCAATGTGCGTCAACAGGAAATGCGGGTGGCCGTGTTAAAAGACGGTACGCTCTCCGATTATTTTGTAGAAGTCTCCCGGCAGAATGCGATCTTAGGAAACATCTACAAAGGTAAGATCGAAACCATTGTCTCCTCGATAAATGCTGCCTTTGTCAATTTAGGTTTTGGCAAAAACGGTTTTTTATACCTTTCGGAAATGACCAATCCGATTGTCGAGGCAGAGTTGGCGAGGCCAGTCGGAATTTTAGAAAAGATTCTTAAGCGCTCGGCCAAGGCTCCTAAAAAGGTTTCGCCGGAATTCCAAGCCGGCCAGGAGGTTTTAGTGCAAGTGGTTAAAGAGCCGTTCGGCAATAAAGGGCCGCGGCTTACCACGCATATCAGCCTGCCGGGAAGATTCTTGGTGTTGATGCCCTTTGACAAGCATGTTGGGATCTCCAAAAGGATCACGGACCATGCGGAACGCACGCGCTTAAGAAATATCCTGCAGGGCTTAAATGTCTCCAAGGCTATGGGAATTATTGTGCGTACTGTTTCCGTCGGTAAAGGAAAAAAGGAGCTTTGGCGCGATGCCCGGTTTCTTTATCATGTATGGTTGAAGATAAGGAACGCGGCCAATCGTAGCGCGGCGCCCAATCTCCTGTATCAGGAATATGATTTGGTCTGGAGGGTGATCCGGGACAGTTTTACCGAGGATGTGGACTGGCTTTGGGTGGACTCCAAAGAGGAGTTCAACAAATTGCAGCGCATCACCCGCACCTTGATTGGCTCTAGCTTGGGAAAAAAGATAAAACTTTACCGGGAGAACACTCCGATCTTTGCTTCGCGCAATATTGATAAAGAGATCGCCAAGATTTATGAAAGAAAGGTTACCTTAAAATCCGGCGCCTATATTGTAATTGAGCCTACCGAAGGTCTGACAGTCGTGGATGTAAACAGCGGAAGGTTTAAATCCAATCTTTCCCCGGAAGAAACTGCCTTTAAGATAAATTTAGAGGCCGCCCCCGAGATTGCCCGGCAGCTACGATTTAGGGATGTGGGCGGGATTATCGTCATTGATTTTATTGATATGACCAGAGAAAATCACCGTCGGCAGGTCTTGGCAGCGCTAAAGTCAGAGCTGGCTAATGACCATGCCAAGACCGATTGTATTGGGATATCCAAGTTAGGTCTGGTAGAAATGACCCGGGAGCGCACGGGTCGCTCGCTGGAGGCCATATCCTTTAGTCCCTGTCCGCATTGCGCGGGCACCGGGAGAATAAAGATTGCTCATCCCTCTTCAGCGGCTTAGGAATTTATTGACAAGTATCTTATTTAAAATATAATGATTACTCTTAATCTGGAGGAAGATAAATGTTCGCTATCGTGGAGGTAAATTCCAAGCAATTCAAAGTAAGTGAAGGCGAAGAAATAATAGTGCCCCGGCTTGAAGCTGAGGAAGGCAAGACCCTGCATATCGAGAAGGTCCTCTTGTTTTCCGACGACAACGGGGTGAGGGTCGGCAGCCCACACTTAAAAGAGGTCAAGGTTACTGCAGAAGTACTCAAGCACTTTAAGGACAGGAAAACCATTGCCTTTAAATACCTGCGCCGCAAGAACCGCGCCTTAAAAAAGGGGCAGCGCGAATATCTTACCCGTTTGAAAATCAAGAAAATCGCTCTGCACTAAAATGACCTTAGTTGATTCTGCCAAGATCCTGATTCGGGCCGGCAGGGGCGGACAGGGTTGCCGCAGTTTTTACCGGGATAAATATTATCGTCATCCCCATCCAGACGGCGGAGACGGCGGCAAAGGCGGGGATGTGATTATAGCTGCTGACCCGCATTCTTTTACTCTATTAGATTTTAAGTTTAACCAGCACTTCAGGGCCCAAGACGGCGGACACGGAAGCGGAAAGCGCAAGCAGGGTAAGACCGGTGAAGACCTGATTATTAAGGTGCCGTTGGGCACGCTGGTCAGGGATAATGTCGCCGGGCTTCGGTTGCGCGATTTATCTAATCCCACGGATAAGGTAATTGCCGCTAAGGGTGGAATGGGTGGTAAAGGCAATGCCCATTCTAAAGAAATAACCCTTCCGGAGCCCGGCGAAGAAAAAGAACTGTTATTAGAGCTTAAGTTTCTCGCCGAGGTGGGAATCGTGGGGTTTCCCAACACGGGTAAGTCTACTTTGCTTACGCGGATATCTTCAGCCCGGCCCAAGATTGCGAGTTACCCTTTTACCACCAAAGAGCCGGTCTTGGGCGTGGTTAAGGTTGGGGAATTTTCTTTCACGGTCGCGGATTTGCCGGGTTTGATTGCCGGGGCGCACGCCGGCAAAGGATTGGGAGACCGTTTTTTAAAACATATTGAACGCACCCGGCTGATTATCCATTTAGTAGACATCAGTGCCAGCGAGTCTCGGGATCCGGTTAAGGATTTTTTTGCTATCAATAAAGAACTCAAGCTTTACAGCGAAGAGCTCGCCAAGAAACCACAGGTGATCGTGGCTAACAAATTGGATTTGCCGCAGGCCCAGACCAACTTAACCCGCTTTAAACAAAAGATAAGGAAGCGGGTCTTCGGTATAAGCGCGCTTAACGGCGAAGGCGTGGAGACATTGCTTGAGGTCTTAAGGGAAAAATTATGCAAAGGGAATTTAGCCGCAGAATAAAACGGGTGGTTTTAAAAATTGGCGCCAGCGTTATCACCGACAACCAGGGTTTTTTGGAAGAAGGTCAGATTGTCCGTCTCGCCGACGAAGTCTCTGCCTTAAAGAAGAAAGGAATTGATTTTGTCTTGGTGACCTCCGGCGCAGTTGCCTGCGGGATGCAGCTTTTGAACTTTACCTGTCGACCTAAGGACCTTTCCTGTTTACAGGCGACGGCTGCCTTGGGGCAGAATCTTTTGATGCGGATGTATTTTGATGCCTTTAAGCGGCACGGCTTTCTCTGCGCGCAGGTTTTGCTTACTTGGGAAGACATCAATGACCGCCGGCGTTATATTAATGCCAAGAATACTTTATTGAAGTTGTTGGAATATGGAGTTATCCCGGTCGTAAACGAAAATGACACTGTGGCTGTGGATGAGATAAAGTTTGGGGATAATGATCGTCTTTCCGCCTTGGTGGCCGGTATTCTTAATGCTGATCTTTTAATTTTGGCCTCCGATGTAGACGGGCTTTACGCTGCCGGGACAAAAGAGGTTATACCCCAGATCAGCGATTTAAAAGAAGAGATAGCCGTGCTGGCGCGGGATACTGACAAGAAGCATACCTCGGTCGGCGGGATGAAGACCAAACTTGAGGCAGCCAAGATTGCTATGACCAGTGGTATTCCTTGTGTTGTGGCAAATGGTAAGACCTCGGGTATGCTTTCGGGCGTTATTCAAGGCGAAGAGGTAGGAACAGTTTTCATGCAAAGACCCAAGGCCCTAAAAGCCAAAAAACACTGGCTGGCTTTTAGTGCCAAGCCCAAAGGCAGGATATTTGTTGACGACGGTGCAAGGGAGGCCCTGATAAATAAAGGCAAAAGCCTTCTCTGTCCCGGGATAATCAATGTCGAGGGTAAGTTTCAGGCGGAAGATGCGGTAATGATTGTAGACCGCGAAGGCCGGGAATTCGGCCGGGGGATTTGCGAGTTTTCCTCGGCAGAGCTCTCACGCCTTAAAGGCTGTCGAATAAACCAAGAGGTTATTCACCGCGATAATCTGGTAGTACTCAAAAAAGAATAGCAATGGATTTAAATACTAAAATTGTCGCCATTTGCCGTAAGGCGCAGTTGGCCTCGCGCAAATTAGCTTTGCTTTCGGCAAAAGAGAAGGATGAGGCTATTAAAGGAATGGCCGAGGGTTTATTGCGCGATGCTGATCATCTGGTAAAGGAGAACCAAAAGGACTTTGCGCGGGCAAAGAAAAAGGGTTTTTCTCAGGCATTCCTTGACCGCCTTGCCCTTAATCCGCAGCGTATCCAAAAAATGGTGGCCTCACTTAACGCAGTATCCCAACTTACTGATCCGGTCGGTGAAACCATTAAGGCCTGGGAAAGGCCCAATGGTCTGAAGATTTCCAAGGTGCGCGTTCCCATCGGTGTGGTAGGGATAATTTATGAATCGCGGCCGGATGTCACTTCTGACTGTATTGGTCTGGGTTTAAAATCTGGCAACGCGGTTATCTTGAAGGGGGGCAGCGAGGCTATAAATTCCAATCTGGCGATTTATCGTATTCTGGAGCGCTGTTGCCAGGACGCTGCGGTTCCCGGCGGTGCGTTTAATCTGCTTCCTTTTACGGAGCGCAAAGCAGTAGAGATTTTGTTAAGGCAGGACAATTATGTGGATGTGGTGGTTCCCCGGGGAGGCGAAAGTTTAATTCGCGAAGTGGCGGAAAAATCGCGTATCCCGGTTATAAAGCATTATCAAGGCATTTGTCATACTTATGTTGATTCAGAGGCGGATTTGAATATGGCGCAAAAGGTTTGTTTCAATGCCAAGGTTCAGCACCCCGGCGTATGCAATGCTATGGAAACCCTCTTGGTGCATACCGAGGTGGCTGCGCGTTTCCTGCCGGGGATGGCGCGAGAATATGCCAAGGCGGGCGTGGAAATGCGCGGATGTCCGGCTACACGCAAGATAATTAAGGGTATCAAGGCCGCCACGGAAAGGGACTGGTCTACCGAGTATCTGGCTCTGATTATCTCGATAAAAGTAGTTAAGGATATTGACGAGGCAATTGCGCATATCAATAAATACGGCTCGCGCCATTCTGACGCCATTATCACTGACAGCGAAGAGAATGGCCGCAGATTCTTGAAAGAGGTTGATTCGGCATGCGTATATGTCAATGCCTCCACCCGTTTTACCGACGGGTATCAATTTGGAATGGGTGCGGAGATTGGCATTAGCACTGATAAACTGCATTGTCGCGGCCCCATGGCCCTTGAGGAATTAACTACTTATAAATACCAGATCCTTGGCAACGGTCAGATACGGACATGAGAGTAGGGATATTCGGCGGGACATTTAATCCGGTACATAACGGCCATTTGGCCGTGGCGCAGCTTATCGTGGAGAAGATGCGTCTGGATAAAGTGATCTTTGTACCCAGCTATATCCCGCCACATAAATCGGTAAAGCTCGCTCCGGCCGAGGAGCGTTTCCGAATGCTTAAAGTCGCGGTAAAGGGTAATGAGCTTTTTCGAGTTTCTGACTTTGAAATCCGGCGCAAAGGTAAGTCGTATTCGGTGGATACGGCTCGTTATTTTCGCAAGCTCTTCGGCAGGCAGGCGCGGCTGTATTTTATCATCGGCGCAGATTCACTCCGGGAGCTTAAGCGCTGGAGGGCGATCGGAGATATACTTAAGTTAGTGGATTTCATCGTGGTCAACCGTCCCGGATACCCATTTAAGAATCTGCCGGTAAAAGTCAAAGTGGTTAAGCTGCCCGAATTCGGAATTTCTTCTTCCTGGATAAGAAAGCGGATAAGTCAGGGAAAAGCGCTTGAGTATTTTATTCCTTACGCAGTAGCAAACATAATCAAACAAAAGGATCTTTATGGAGCAGATTAAATTTGGCACTGACGGATGGCGGGGGGTGATTGCCCGCGACTTTACCTTTGAAAATGTCCGGTTGGTCAGCCAGGCGATCAGTGAGTGGATAAAACACGATTTGCCTCAGCCAGATGGCAGGAAGACCGTGGTTGTGGGGTTTGATACCCGTTTTCTCTCCGATGCCTTTGCTCAAGAGGTGGCTTGTGTTTTAGCAGCCAATGATATCCGGGTAGTTTTGTCGCAAAGGGCAGTGCCTACACCTGTCGTAAGTTTCGCAGTCAAAGACCGCAAACTCGATGCCGGCATAATGATTACTGCCAGCCACAATCTTGCCCAGTTTAATGGCATAAAGATCAAGACCTCCGACGGCGGAGCTGCGCCTAAATCAGTCACCGAGAAGGTGGAGGGATATCTGGGGCGCTCGCCCGTGGTTATAGCTGATTTTGCGAGCGCCCAACAGGATGGCAGGATCGGCGTTTCTGATTTGAGCCGGGAATACCTGATCTTTATCAAGAAATACCTTGATTTCAAGCGTTTTAAGCCGGCGCGTTTCCGGGTTCTTCTGGATGTTATGCATGGAAGTGGGAATGGTTATGCGGAGCAAATCTTAAAAGGAACCGGTATAAAATTAGAGCTGATGCGCGCCGGGATTAATCCATCGTTTGAGGGGAGACATCCCGAGCCCATCGAAGAAAATATCCCGCATTTGTTGCAACGGATGAAAAAAGAAAGATTTGCTTTGGGTCTGGTTCTTGACGGCGATGCTGACCGTATTGCCGCGGTAATGCCTGGGGGAGAGTTTGTTTCGCCGCAAAAGATTCTCGGGCTTTTGGCCTTGCATCTTTTTCAGGACCGCGGTATGCGCGGGGCAGTGGTCAAGACCTTGCCGGGGACGGTCTTGGTCGACCACATCTGTAAAGACCTCGGCCTGCCATTGTATGAAACCCCGGTCGGATTTAAGTATATTTCCGAACTGATGACCAGCAAAGATGTTTTAGTCGGTGGCGAGGAAGCCGGTGGCATGGGACTGAAAAACTATATCCCAGAAAGAGACGGTATCCTTGCCGGACTTTTGCTTTTGGAGATGATGATTTACCGGCGCAAGAATATTGCGGCAATCGTCAGGGAGATGGAGAATAAATACGGCCGATTTTATTACTTACGGGCAGACCTTAAGACCGCTGGGCAGCCGATTGACCTTGCCGCCATAAAAGGGCTCAAGGAGTTATTGGGAAAGAGAGTAACCGGAGTTGATGATTCCGACGGAGTAAAGATAGTTTGTGATGACGAAAGTTGGTTGATGCTGCGTGTCTCCGGCACTGAGCCTTTGGTCAGGGTTTATGCCGAGGCAGATAGTTTGCGTCGGGCAAAGGCGTTATTGGCCTTCGGCGAAAAGTTTGTAAAGGGCCGTTAACCGTGTGGTCAGGGCTGATTTACCGTTTTACGCGGGCCATCGTCATTATTCTTTTGAAGATTTTTTTTAGTTTTAAGGTAGAAGGCAAAGAAAATCTTCCCCGCGGTGGCGGTTTTATTCTTGCCAGTAATCATACCAGCAATCTTGACCCAATAATTCTTGGCGCGGCTTGCCGACGGAAAGTCGATTATATGGCCAAGGAAGACCTTTTTAAAATCCCCGTTTTTGGCTGGTTGATAACCTTAGTGGGGGCGTTTCCAGTAAAAAGAGAAAGTGCCGATATTCGGGCCATTAAGGAAGCCATAAAGCGTTTAAAATGCGGCCGGGGGTTGGTGATATTCCCTCAGGGGAGCCGCAGGAATGTCTTGGGGGATGTGCATGGCGGTATAGGTATACTGGCCTTTCGCGCGCAAGCACCGGTGGTACCGGCGTTTATTTTCGGTTCGGATAAGGCGCTTCCGGTCGGGGCGAGATTCCTGCGCCCGACGAAGATTCGCGTAAGATTTGGCAAGCCGCTTAAGTTTCCTTTACAGAGTTCTTATCCCCAAATCGCTCATGAGGTCATGGGAAGCATTCACAATCTGGCCTTGGGATTTGAAGAAAAATCTTAAAATAAAGCGAGGTGACTTTATTAGCATATAATGCCAAATGCCCAATGTCGAATGACCAATAAATTTCCAATTCCCAATTTCCAATTTCGTTGGAGATTTGACATTTATTTGGCATTTGGAATTTGACATTTGAAATTCAATATTTAGATCTAAAAATAAAGGAGCGTGCTTTCAATGGTAGAAGAAAAAAAGAGCGTGCTGTCCGCGCTTTATGATCAAAGCCTAAAGGACATCGACAATATCAAGGAAGGGCAAATAGTTAAGGGTAAGGTAGTAGGGATTACCAGTAAGGATGTTTTGGTGGATATAGGGTATAAGTCTGAAGGGATAATCCCGCTGGAAGAGTTTCCCGAGCGGGACAACTTAACCCTGAATAGCGAAATCGAGGTTTACATCGAGGCCAAAGAGGATGATGACGGCCGGATAATCCTTTCCCGCGATAAGGCCGAGCGCTTGAAGGGCTGGCACAAAATAATGAACGAAACCAAAGAAGGCGACTTGGTGGACGGCCGGATAAAGAAAAAGGTCAAGGGTGGCTATATCGTTGATGTTTACGGAACCGAAGGTTTCCTGCCCAGTTCTTTATCGGCCTTTCGCGGCGTCTCTGACGCCGAGATTTTTGCTAAGGCCTTTAAGTTTCAGGTGACTAAGCTCAATAAGCTACGTCGCAGCCTGATACTTTCCCGCCGCGACGCTATATATAAGGAAAGGGCTGAGGCAAAAAGTCGGATTTGGGATGAACTTAAGGTTGGCCAGCGGGCCTCAGGAACGGTAAAGAACATTACCGATTTCGGCGCCTTCATTGATTTAGGCGGTATTGACGGTCTTTTGCACATTACCGATATGAGCTGGTCGAGGATAAGCCATCCGTCGGAAGTAGTGGCTATCGGCGACAAGATAGAGGTAATGATCCTTGACCTTGACCGTAAGAATTCCAAAATA
>JBMONJ010000184.1:0-4261 GCA_049324655.1 Candidatus Omnitrophota bacterium
GACTATCTTAGAGGCTTGCCGTAAGCATAATCCCAAGGTAAAGATAATCTTCGCCGGCACTCGCGGCCAATACGGCCGGGCCAAGTATCTGCCGGTTGATGAAAATCACCTGATGTGTCCCATTGATGTCAACGGGATAAACAATGTAGCCGGCGAGGCCTATCACATCGTCTATCACCAGAGTTATGGAATCAGGGCGGTATCTTTGCGTCTTACCAATACCTATGGGCCGCGCCATCAAATGCGCCACAGCCGGCAGGGTTTTTTGAATTGGTTTATTCGTCTGGCTGTGGACGACGAGAAGATAACTATTTTCGGCGAGGGAAAACAACTGCGGGATTTTAATTATGTTGACGATGTAGTGCGGGCTTTTCTTTTGGCTGCGGCCACGGAAAAGACCAATGGCGAGGTATATAATTTAGGCAGCGGCAAGCCGGTGAGCGTTGCTGAAGCGACCAAACTGATTGTGAAGATTGCCGGCACCGGTAAAGTGGAATTTGTGCCGTTTCCCAAGGACAAGGCGGCGATTGAAATCGGCGATTATTATGCTGATTACACAAAATTCCGCCAGGCCTTGGGCTGGCAGCCGCAAGTTTCCTTGGAAGAGGGCTTGGAAAAAACCATAAAATTCTATCGCCAATTCAAAAAGCATTATTGGGACGCAACCGAACAGTTATGATCCCTTTGGTAGATTTAAATAGACAGTATCGCTCTATTAGCCGAGAGGTAAACCTTGCCATTAAAGGCGTATTCGCTTCCGGCAAATTTATTTTAGGAGAAAACCTCAGGGCCTTTGAAAAAGAATTCGCCGGATATTGCCGGGCAAAATTTGCCGTGGGGGTGGGCTCGGGAACCGAGGCCCTGCATCTATCATTACTGGCAGCTGGCGTAAAGCCGGCAGATGAAGTGATTACCGTGGCCAACACTGCGGTGCCCACTATTTCCGCAATTGTCTTGGCTCAAGCCAAACCCGTGTTCGTGGATATTGATCCGGATACCTTCACTATGGATCCGGCGCAAATTAAAAAACGCATTACCAAAAAGACCAAGGTAATTTTGCCGGTACACCTTTTCGGCCAAATGGCAGATATGGCAGCGATTCTTAAAATCGCCCGGAGTTTTGGCTTAAAGGTAATTGAGGACGCGGCTCAGGCCCACGGCGCCGAGTTTAACGGCCATAAGGCTGGCACCATGGCGGATATTGGGTGTTTTAGTTTTTATCCCACCAAAAACTTGGGCGCTTACGGCGATGCGGGAATGGCAGTGACCAATAACCCGGTTTTGGCAAGGCGGCTTTTTCTTTTGCGCAATTACGGAGAAACCAGACGGTACCTGCATATCCTCAGCGGTTTTAACAGCCGCTTGGACGAAATCCACGCGGCCGTACTTAGGGTTAAATTAAAACATCTCGACACTTGGAATAAGACCAGAAGGGCTTTGGCACAGGTTTATGAGAAACATATTTGCGCGCCGCAGGTTCTGCTTCCCCGGCAGGCTAACGGCAGAAAACATATCTATCATCTCTATGTAATCCGCTGTAAAAATAGAAATGCGCTGCAGAAATTCCTGCGGCAAAACCAAATTTTCACTTTAATTCATTATCCCATTCCCGTGCATTTGCAGCCAGCCTATCGTTTTCTTAATCTTAAACGCGGTTTTCTGCCGAAGACCGAGAAGGTCACTAAAGAAATACTTTCTCTGCCGATGTGTCCGGAGCTTTCCCCGGTCAAGGTTAAGTTTATCTGCGCGAAGATTAATGAATTTTTTCGAACCCGATGAAAATATTATTGCTTACCCCGCCGCAGGTCAATGCATTTAAGCACCGCAGAAAAAATAAACACAGCGTAAAGTACGGCTTTTTGCCTCCCTTAGGCATTGGTTATGTCGCCGCGGTATTGGAGCCGGCTGGTCATACGGTAAAGATTATTGACGCGCCGGTTTTCGATTATGACTACGATGATCTGGTAAGGGAGACCCAGGATTTTTCCCCCGATCTTATTGGCATCTCGATTATGACGCCCACTGCGCCTTACGGCTCAGAGTTGGCTAAACACCTCAAACAAAAATTTCCTTTAGTTCCTATCGTGATGGGTGGCGCGCACCCTACCATTTTCCCGGAAGAAACTATTGATATGGGATCGCAGGTGGATATCGTGGTTTGCGGCGAAGGCGAATATGTGATGTTAGACTTGGTACGCTGCCTTGAGCAAGGTCGTCCGATAGACGAGGTTAGGGGGATATATTTTAAACGAGACGGTCGGGTGATTAATACGGGACCGGCGCCGGAGATTCAAAGTCTGGACAAAATTCCTTTTCCCGCCCGGCACCTCTATGTGATGAGCCAATACGCGCCCGAGCCGTTTGAAAGCCAGCGCCTGCCTTCCACCAATATTATTGTCTCCCGCGGCTGCACCTATGCCCGCTGCACCTTTTGTTACCGTTCCGGCAAATTAAAGCGCCGCTATCGCACCCAGTCTCCCCAGCGTTCCATAGAAGAAATAAAAACCTTGGTGCGGGATTATAAAGTCCGCGAGCTGGTCTTTTACGACGACGACCTTTTTTCTAACAAGAAATGGATGCGGGAGTTTTTGGATTTGTTGGAGAAAGAGAAGCTGGATATTGTCTGGTCTATTCGCGGCCGTTCCAACACTACCGACTATGAATTATTAAAAAAGGCCAGGCAGTTAGGCTGTTGGAATATTGAGTACGGCTTTGAATCCGGCAATCAGGATTTACTGGACAATATTAGAAAAGGCATTACTTTGGAGCAGAGCCGCCGGGTGGCAAAATGGGCCAATGAATTAGGTATTGATGTGGTAGGCACCTTTATGCTGGCCTTGCCCGGCGAAACTCCGGCAAAGGCCAGGCAGACCATTGATTTTGCCATTGAATTGGATTGCGCCTATGCCGCCTTCATACCCACGCATCCCTTTATCGGCACTGCGTTATATGAGGACTGCCAGAAAGTAGGCCGGTTGGTAGATGATCTGTATGCGGAAAATATGGCGGGCACCCGCTTCTTACCTAAGATTTCTTACATCCCCGACGGGTATAAATCCGCCGGGGAAGTGGCGCGGATGTGCCAGTATGCCTATAGAAAATTTTATTTCCGGCCGCGCTTTATCTGGAAACATCTTAAGAAAATAAAAAGTATGGAGGATATCCGGCGTTATTGGCAGGGATTGAGACTGGCCTTGGGGCTGGTTAAATGACGGCTATGGCCTAAGAAATTTAGTTGTGAGTTTTGAGGGTGGGTTTTGAGTTGTGGGTCGAGTAATGAGTTGTGGGTTGTGAGGTGAAAAGTTATCCCACACACAACCCATCCCCATAACCCGACTCACAACGCACAACTCACCCGCACAACGCGTAACCTTACGATACTAACTAGATGAAATGTTTTTAGAACGTTTTTGGAGACTGCTGTGGGACCAGCGCGCCAGTAATCAGGATATTGTTTTAAGCGGCGGCCGGTCAGTGCGCGGTCAGTGGCAGGACCAGTTGGATTTGGTGATCGCGGACATCAAAACCAAAATGGATTTTAATTCTGAGGATGTTGTCTTGGATATTGGTTGTTCCGGCGGCCGACTGGCGCAGGAAATCAGTCCCTTGGTCAAATCGGTAAAGGGCGTGGATTACAGTCAGGCCACGGTGGCCAAGGCTAAAGAAAATACTCAGGGTTATCCCAATGTCGCAATCATCCCGGCCAGCGCGGACAATCTGCCGTTTGCGGATAATTCCTTTTCCAAGATTGTCTGCTACAGTGTATTTATGTATCTGGGCAGCCTGAAAAAGGTAAAGCAGGTTTTGGCAGAGATGAAACGGGTAGCGCGCCCCGGCTGCCGTATTCTCGTCGGAGATATTTTAGACCAGCGGCGTATGCCGTCTTTATGGTCAAGGGAACTTTTTAAGATTCAGAAAGGCAAGGCGGATATCCTGCAGTATCTTAAGGAAAATATCGGTCAGCATTTGGGGCTGCATCTGTGGCTTGACCCGGAGAAGCTGAAAGAATACGCGCAAGAGCAGGGTATGTCAGCGACCGTGATGCCCCAGAAGGAAGCGCTGCAACTTTCCAAGATGATGTTTGATCTGCTCCTTGAGGTTAACAAATAAATGTATCAACGCGCCTTGTTAATTTATCCGCCGACCGGACTCTACGACCGCTACGACCGCTGTCAGTCGCCAGTGGAAGAGGAGGCGGTAAAGGTAATCCGCGCGCCGCTGGACCTTTTATACATTGCCGCAACCTTGGAGCAAGTGGGAG
>JBMONJ010000185.1:0-4252 GCA_049324655.1 Candidatus Omnitrophota bacterium
CTGATTCGAGAAATCAAAAACAGCTATTCTATGGCGAAAGTTCCCACCAGACGCCTGATGGCCAACAGGGTCTATCTGGAACTCTTGCTTTGGGCATACGCTTTGGTCTCTATATTCAAACATCTTTAGCGTGAAAGATTTTTAAGGAGGGCAAGATGACTAAAGAAGAAACCTTCAAAAGAATTCTCGCCGGATTATTTTTCATTATCGGCATCACGGTTTTTTTGGTGATCGTATTTTTGATCGGCTTGGAAAAGGGAATGACCCAGCCCAAGTTTCAGATTACCGCTCTCTATAGAGATGTCGGCGGTTTGAGCGTGGGCGCGCCGGTTAGGCTTTCCGGCGTAGATGTGGGCACGGTGGGCAATATTGATTTTCTACCCGAGCGGTTAGATGGCCGAGGGGTAAGAGTAGCGCTGAATATTTTCCGCAAATACCGCAAGCAGTTAGAGTCGCCGGCAGTATACGCCATTAAGACCGAGGGTATCTTGGGTCAGAAGATCGTGGAAATAACTTATCTTGCTCAGGGGGGAAGCATTGACCTGACCCAGCCGATTATCGGAGAGGACCCGCTGGATGTGCAGAGCCTTGCCGAAAGTTTTCAGGACACGGCAATTTCTCTAACCAATCTTACCAAGGAGAGCACCAACATCATTAAGGAACTAAAATATCTTTCCTATACCTCCAAGCGGGTCTTGGATAGAATTGAGGAGAGGGTGATTGACGGAAGATTGTTAAATTTGTTTTAGAATGGGAATGTGTTGTGGGTAGTGTGTCGGGTAGTGAGGGTGGGGGTGGGTTTTTATTCCCCCATTCTCACAACCCACAACTCGACACATAACTCACAACTCACCCACACACTCACAGCTTTAGTAGATATGAGGAGATGATTATGCGGATTCGATTCGATTTCAACAATATGTTCGACTTTAATGTCGGGAAAGAGCATGGCGTAACCCTTAAGGAATTGTCGCGGTTGCAAAAGTTGATTGCGGCAGCCGATAAGCATTTTAAGACAGCAGCAGCCAGCGCCTTAAACCGCAGGAATCTTGGGATGGAGTGGCTTCGGCTGCCGCAGCAGTCCGAAAAAGACCTGCGCCATATCCAGAACTTGGGAAAAGAAATCCGCGAAAAATTCTCCGATGTGCTTTTCTTAGGAATCGGCGGCTCATACTTGGGACTGAAGGCGGCGCAGGATGCCTTGGCTTTCGCAAATCCCAAACCCCGCGTATTCTTTGCCGGCAACAACCTTGACCCCGATACCTTAAGCGCTACCCTGAAAGCGCTTAAAGCCAAAGAGACCTTTGTGGTAGTTATCTCCAAATCCGGAGAGACCATTGAGACTAAAGTGGCTTTCGCGCTGGTTTTGCGCTGGCTAAAAAAATCTCTGGGCAATAAATACGGCCGGCAGATTATTGCCATTACTGATCCGCAATTAGGCGCGCTGCGCCGGCTGGTTAATGCCGAGCATCTCCGGGATAAATTGAGTTTTCGCAGCCTGCCTCTTTTGCCCGGAGTAGGAGGCAGATATTCAGAATTTAATATGGGGCTGTTGCATTTGGCGGTTTTAGGAATTGATATCAAGACTGTTCTCGCTGGCGCTAAAGCAATGCAGCGGGCCTGCTCTGCATCTTCAGTTTGTAAAAATCCCGCGTATATGTACGCTGCGTTACATACTATTTTGTACTGCGCAAAAGGAAAAGATATTTCCATTATTATGCCTTTTTGCGAAGGACTGAAATCCACTGCTGACTGGTATATCCAGCTTTTGGCTGAAAGCACCGGCAAAAAATACGAGCGCAAGATTCTCACCGGCTCCGGCGGGCTTGAGCAGTGGTATCCGGATTTAAGAAAACCCGTGAATGCGGGAAGAACGCCGGTGGCCTGTTGCGGCACCGGCGATTTGCATTCCGTGCAGCAGAACAATGTCCACGGCGAAAACAATAAGGCCGTAACCTTTATCCGGGTAGAAAAATTCCACAGCGACCTTAAGGTTCCGTCGGATAACCGGGATTTTATTGCCGGAAAAAGTTTTACCGATTTAATGAAGTTAGCGCAGCAGGCCACGGCTTGGGCCTTGGTCAGGGAAAACCGTCCCAACTGCACAATAGTTCTGCCTGAGTTAAATCCTTTTACTTGGGGCGGGTTGTTATATTTCTTTGAAATGGCTACAGCCTTTGAAGCAGAGCTCTTGAATGTCAATGCCTTTGACCAGCCGGGGGTGGAAGGGTATAAGAATTATATGTATTATAAACTGCGCAAACCCGGCATCGCTAAATCCATCGCGGAAGAGATTGAGAAGCATCCGTTGGTTAAGAAGAGCAGATTTATACTATGATAAAGGCAAATTCGATAATGTTGTAAATCCCAATAACCAAATCCCAATTTCCAATGACCAAAATTACAAACCGGTTGAACTAAAATCTTTAGGTTTCGGAATTGGATATTGGATACTGGGATTTGTTTGGAATTTGCCTGCCTGCCGGCAGGCAGGCAAGAATAAAGGGCTATCAAGGCAAAATGGCTATTAAGGTTTTTGTTTCCTGATAGCCTTGAAAAATGATTATTCACGATATACGACTGACGAAACCGAAACCTAAATACGATACGTGGCCGTAACCTAAACCGACGGACGAAACCAGAAAACAAAACAATGTATCAGCGGATCAGGGCATTCTTATTCTACTTGAGCATCGCGGTTTTTTTTGTGACCGTGCCAATTACTTTGTTATTCTCCTTAGGTTATGACATTACTTGGCGCCGGCTGAAGGTTTCCCGCGTGGGGCTTTTGGAGATTAACTCAACTCCCGCCGGCGCCACCGTGTATTTGAACGAAAAAGACACCCGGCAGACTACTCCGGCAATACTAAGAGAGCTTAAGCCGGGAAGCTATGCGCTGCGTCTTGAGCTTAAAGATTATTACCCCTGGCAGAATAATGTCGAGGTTGCGGCAGGCAAGGTTACCTCGATAGAGGAAGTCATCCTCTTTAGAGAGATACCTTATCTTGTGAAGTTAAATAACGAGGAGACTGAAAATTTTGTCTTAAACGAAAAACGCGACGCGGTTTACTTTATCGGCAAGTCGAGCAATACTCTCTATCGTGCCGAGCTGAAGGCCAAGGTGCCGCAGCCCGTATATCCTTTGCCGGTTTCTGCCTCAAGAATAAAGAAGTGGATGGTTTCACCCGACGAGAAAAAGGTGTTTTATTATTTAGGAAACCGTCTGTATGTAGGCTTCCTTACCTTTCAGAAAATTGAGGTAGGCCTGCCCGAGGATTTTATCATCGCCGTTCCCGAAGATATCCTTGAAGTTTTCTGGCACGCAGACAGCGCGCACCTACTCGTCGCCACTTCCCGACATTTAAGGCTTTATGAGCTTTTTAGTCAAGGACAACGTAATACCGTGGTTCTCGCCGATCTAAACTTAAGGCACCCCCAAGTTTTCTACGACGCGCAGGATAATTGCGTGTATTTTACCGGCCTGCAGGAGTCTCCCGTGGGAAAATTCCAGAACCTTTACCGGCTGCCGCTGGCTTACCGCGCGCTGTTTTCGTTTGTGGAAGAGCAGGAGAAGAATAAATAATGAAGCATGATTTGTTTTTTTACCGGCGTCTGTTTGAAATTATCCCCGCCTTTTTGTCATGGTGGATAATTATCCTGCTGGTTATTCTTTCGATAATGCATCCGGTTGCCGGTGCCGTGGCGCTTATCGTTTATGAAATCTACTGGATGGTGCGCACCTTTTATCTTACCGCGCTTTTAGGTCTTGCCCATTACCGCCTGAATCAGGAAAGGGAACGCAACTGGCTGGCTGATTGTCATAAGGAAAAAGAGGGTTGCGTCGATCGCATCACAGATATCTATCACGCAGTTATTTTCACGGTTTATAAGGAAAGTGTCGAGATACTCGCTTCTTCTTTAAATGCGCTTTTGGCAACGAATTACCCTAAAGATAAGATGCTGGTAGTGATGGCCTTTGAAGAAAGGGAGCCTTTGGCCGGGGAGAAGGCCGGGTTTCTCGAAAAAGAATACGGCGATAAATTTTTTTATTACCTTTCCACCTTTCACCCCGACGGTTTGCCGGGAGAGGCGCGGTTAAAAGGGGCTAATGCGACTTGGGCGGGCAGGCGCCTTAAGGAGTTTATTGACCGTCGGCGCCTGCCCTATGAAACTATCACTGTTTCGTGTTTTGACGCCGACACCTGCGTAGATAAAGAGTATTTCAGTTGTCTGACCTTTCATTTTCTGACCA
>JBMONJ010000186.1:0-4228 GCA_049324655.1 Candidatus Omnitrophota bacterium
TCCTATTACTCTGAATCCATTATCGTGCAAATAACCCATCTGTTGTCTAAAAGTCCGCGTGCTTACCACTAAGTCACTGGGTTTTAGCGCGTCATTTACGCGGTGATACATCAACACCGCCGCGCCGTCTTTATTCAGGCGGCTTAGCGGATAGCACAGCGAACTTATGGTTGAGCGCAGCAGTTTTTTCATCGTTAATATACCTGCTCAATGCTGTCTTTGATTAAAGAATAGTCAAACAGCTTAAGTTCGGTCTTATCCTCCAAGAACCTTTCCACATCCTTTTTCGCCTGCGAGAAATCCACCTTCTTCAGTCTTTCCAGAACAAATTCCTTGAAATTGCTTTCATTAATCCCGAAGTTTTGTTTTTGCGTCTGCGCAATGGCATTATTCAGCAGCAGGAAATCCGGCTTAATTTTTCTGCCTACATACCAGATAAGGTCGTAAAAATCCCGGCCCTTGATATATTTCCTGAAGAAGCAGGCGCAAAGCTTGGTGGCAAAAGATGAAGGCAAATCAAAATGCGTCAAATAGAAAACATAAGTTTTATTTACCAGACTGCGAGTAAGTTTGCCGCCCGGCGGAGGGTTGGAGTCTACTTCTAACTTAACGGACAAAACTTGAGCCTTTAAAGGCGCAAGCCCTAACTCTTTAAGCAGGCCGCGGAATTTTAGGAAGACGCTGTGCACGGTTTTTTCTTCCTTGGGCTTTGCCTCTACTGTCAGGCCGTAAAGTCCGAATTCATGAGTTAAAGAAGAAACGAGCTTAGGGAAATTATATCCTTCCGGCTTTACCAGCGAAAAATCCAAATCTTCGGAAAACCGCCGGAGGTCATAAAGAACGCGCAGCTCCGTGCCGCCGACAAAAGCCAGCTGGTTAGTGAAACCCTTATCGTAAAGCATTTTCAAAGCCGCGATTTGCAGGACCTCTCGGCAGCGGTTAAGCTTTTCCTCATCCGGCATTTTTTCATTCAGTTGTTTTTTAATCAGCTCGATCATTTTCTTTCCTTTTTAATCAGCTTACAGAAGGCCGCGGTAACCTTCAAAAGTTTCCGGTTATTAAATAATTGCGCCAATTCCATAAGCCGTTTGACATTTAACTTTTCAAAATTCTGGAAACGGTAAGCGTCTAAAAGCGCTGCCGGGTAATCCTTTTTAAACTGCGCCAAGTTAAGATATAAAAAATCCGCTACTGCCTTTTCTGCCTCGGCAATAAAAAAGACAAAGCCCGCGGAATCTTTTACGCTGGAAAACCCCCGAAATGCCGCAGGCTGGATATGCTGGTAAATGAAATTACCCAGAGGATTGACCAAGCGCAAAGTCTTGCGGGTGGTAACCGAAGTTACATCCGCCACCCTTTCGGGAATCAGGCCGTACGAATTCAGCGCGTATTCCAAGCTTACATACGAAGGGCCGTATAACTGATTGGCGATAAACTGCCGGCTGGGATTAATTTTCCGGTCGCCTTCATTGAGGATATATACCCCTTTTTTCAGCTTAATGACCAGTTCTTTATGCTGCCAGCGGTTAAGCTGGTTGCGCAGGGCTTGGCGGTCGGCGCTGATGGCTACCACATCTTGACTGCGGATAAACGGCGCGTCCCTAAAGGTATTCTTGAATTCTGCGTATTGCATATTGTTTCCTTTAATAATCAAAAATGATTATCTACGGAAATAAGTATAGAACGGATTTGGCATTTTGTCAAGGAGCGATTTTATGGGTGTAACTTATCAATTTTGTTAAGTTGCGCTAACGAGTTACGCTCAGAAAAGCTTGCTTTAGTTGCGCCGTGTTTTTGGCAATGTCGAACTTTTCTTCCACCACTCTCTTTCCCGCTTCGGCAACTTGACAGCGAAGCGCGGGGTTATCCATCAGGCGTTTGATGGCCGCGGCTATGGCCTGCGGGTTATGCGCCGGAACGATAAAACCGGTCTCGCCTTCTTTTATCAGCTCCGGAATTGAAGGCAGCATTGTGCAAATTACTGCCGCTCCCGCAGCCATTGCCTCTAAAAGCACATTGGGAATGCCCCAATGTTTTTCCGGCTTCATTGCCAGCACAAAAATATCGGCAGATTTATATAAAGGAATAAGTTTTTCTTGGGTGATATAGCCGGTGAATTTAACTTTAGCGTTTAGCGAATAGCGTTTAGCGAGCAGTTTAAGTTGGCCCTCTAACGGGCCGCCGCCGGCAATGGCGCATTCAAAATCCCGGCCTTCATCAGCAAGGGTTTTGCAGGCGTCAATGAGGATGTCAAAGCCTTTGCAATCGAGTAAGCTTCCTACGGAGAGAATTCTGAATGGTCGATGCTCGATCCTAGAGCCTAGATGCTCGTAGTGGCCATTAAACTTTGCCAAGTCGAGACCGTGATAGCTGACGATGATTTTCTCTCTTCCATTTTCTCCCATCAAAAGCTCTTCTAAATATCTCTTATTATCACGTGTGCAAGTAATTACAAACTGCGCCCTTTCTATCTTCTCCCTTAATCCCACCGTATCCAGATGAATATCGTGGGCGTGGCCGGTAAAGCTAAAAGGAATGCCGGTCAGGCGTTGAATAATCATAGCGCATACCGTCGGCGTGGTGGCCCAGTAGCCATGCACCAGCTGGACATTTTGTTTCTGGCAAATGCGGGCAAAGGCTATGGTCTTGGGGAAAACCGCCAGCGCCTTGAGCAGGGCTCTGGGACTTTTTGCGTAGCGAGTGAGGAGAAAGATTAAGCTGTTTAAGAAGCGCAGCGGTTTGGAAATTAGAAAATAGAAAATGGAAAATAGAATTTCCAATGACAGAATGAATGGCAGATTGATGACGCGGTCCAAAAACTCGTCAGCCGCTTGATGGACAATTTTATCTTTGGGAGTTCTCAGGGAAAAGACCAGCAAATTCAGGCCCTGCCGCTTAAGCTCCAGCACCTCGCGCAGAATAAAGGTTTCATCGTAGCGGGGGAACTGGGGCATGATAAATGCAATTTTAGTAAGGTTAGCGTATAAATTTTCTATCTTTTCTACCATAAGCTGGACGCTAAAGTATGTTGCAATCCGTTTCCTGCCGGCCTCGCCCATCCTTTCCCTTAAGGTTTTGTCTTTCAAAAGAGTGATGACCTTGGCGGCGATATCGCGATGGTCGCCGACTTTGGCGATATATCCGGTTTCTCCGTCGGAGATTAACTCTGCGCAGCCGCCCACATCCGTGGCCACCACCGGTCTTCCCAGCGCCATTGCCTCCATCACCACATTCGGGCAGCCTTCGTAGAGGCTGGTGAGCACCAGCGCATCAAAGGTACGCATTATGTCTAAGGTATCGTCACGCAAGCCAGTGAATATAATTTTAGCTGATAGGTCATAGCTCATAGCTCTTAGTCGTAATTCTTGCGATAGAGGGCCGTCGCCCACGATTATGAATTTGACATTGGGGATTTCTTTGGTTATCCGCGCCGCGGCCTTCAGGAAAGTCGGGTAATCCTTTTCCGGTCCTAAGCGCCCCACTGCGCCGACGACTAACTCGCCGTCCATAATTCCCAATGAAGGCTTTACGGGTGTCTTGGTGTCTTGGTGTCTTGGTGTCTGCGTAAGGTCTATCCCATTATAAATCTTCACAATCTTGTCAGAGGGCGCCCAGTCTCGCTTCTCAATGATTCCCCGCAGGCGCCCGGCATTGACCACGATGCGGTCAGTAAAACGATGCAGGATGCGGTCTGCCCAAATGTGTTGCTTTTTCTTCCAGCGGTCCTCGCCTCTTACCGAGGAGATAATTTTTGCTCTGCCGGCAAGAATCGCGGCCAGCCTGCCGTAATAATCCGCCGTGGCCAGATAAGTATGGATAATGGCGAACTTCTCCCGCTGGATTAGTTGATACAGCGCGGCTAAAGTCGGAAGGCAAAACTTGCCGCGCTGGGGAATGATGATTACCCGCGCGCCGGCCTTTTCAAACTCGGAAAGCATATAATTTTCCGTCGCGTCCAGCGCGCAGACCGTAATGTCAAACCGCGAGCGGTCATAACCCGCGATGAATTTGAGGAGCTGTTGCTGGGCACCTCCCTTATTCAAATTATCAATTATTATTAGAACTTTGATCATGCGTAGATCCTAGATCCCTGATGCTAGACGCCAGTTTTTAGTGTTCGTGGAGCTTTATGGCCATATTCGACTGATTTGATGAAATTGGTGGTCATCTTGCCGAGATATTCGTATTCCTCGCAGAGGTGTTTATAGACCGTTTCGTCTTTTAACGA
>JBMONJ010000187.1:0-4158 GCA_049324655.1 Candidatus Omnitrophota bacterium
GGACAGGACAATCTTGCGTATCGAGCCGCCGCCCTGCTGAAGAAAGCCGCCGGAGTAAAGTCAGGCGTTGAGATTACCATTGAAAAACATATCCCCGCAGAATGCGGTTTGGGCGGCGGCTCCAGTAACGCCGCAACCGTGCTAAAGGGATTAAACCGGCTTTGGCGTCTGGGGTTAAGCCAAAAAGAGCTCCTCGGCCTGGCAGAGAAAATCGGCAGCGATGTGAGTTTCTTTGTTTATGAAGTTGCCTTTGCTTTAGGCAAAGGGCGTGGAGAGCGTATCCGGCCCTTAAAAGGTATTAAACCCTTATGGCATATAGTCATAGCGCCGCAGATAAAGATTCCCACCCCTTTCGCCTTCCGGCGATTCGACCGGAGGCATACTAATTTGTTGACAAAAACGAGCGGGGATGTTAATATTTTTATCCGCGCTTTGCGCGAGCACAACCTTGTTCTGACCTCTAAATGCCTCTTCAATGATTTCAGCCGCGATTTGCTTTACAGGCATCCCGGCCTTCTTAAGACGAAGAAGGCTCTGGAAGGGCTGACGGGAAGAGAAGCTTCGTTTTCGGGAAAAGGTCCCGCGATCTTCTCTCTCGTCAATTCCGCTAAAGAAGCCGGGTATCTAAAAATCAAGCTGGCGCGGAGTCACGAAAAGGTTTTTATAGTAAAGACCTTTTAGAGAAGACTTAAGGGCGGTTAAAGCCGTTGAGGCATGAGGAGGGCAGGCATGGAAATTACCGAGGTCAGGATTTTCCTGAAGGAGGGAGTTGACAAAAAGTTGAAGGCATACGCCACGGTGACCTTTGACAATGCCTTTGTGGTGAGGAATATTAAGGTCATTGATGGCGCCAGCGGATTGTTCATTGCCATGCCTTCGCGGAAAATGAAACAACCCTGCGGTAAGTGCGGTTTTCGCAACGAGGTGCGCAGCAAGTATTGCAACCAATGCGGCGTTATCCTCGCGGTCCCTCCCCGGTCGGCGATGGGAGAAGATGAAGCGGCGCAGTCCGAGCATCGCGATATTGCCCATCCGATAACCCAGTCCTTCCGGGAGTACCTGCAAAAGAAGGTATTGGATTGTTACGACCGGGAAAAGACGGGGAGCGCTGGAGGGATAACCAACCACGACGGTCATGATATCGTAGAATAACCCGTTTGGGAATGGGTCTCACACTATTTACCGCGGATCAGGGGAAGCAGTCTGGTTTGCGGTAAATCAATTTTGGATGGTCGAGTCTCGGATTGAGATCATTTAAAAAAGCTTAACACTAATTGCCGCTAATCAAAAAACACTAATTGCCACTAATCAATTATTGGCGGAAATTAGTAAAGAATTAGTGGTCATTAGTGTCTAAATGTATTTTAAATATTCTCATCTTGGGACGTCGTCCAATGGTAGGACACGAGAATTTGGGTCTCGCTATTGTGGTTCGAATCCACACGTCCCAGTTTGATTTTGCCTTCGGCAAAATCAAACAGAGCAATTGAAAACTGAGCAATAGAACAATAGAGTAGAAGCGAAATTTTCGATTGCGGTCTATTTTCTATTGCTCTATTGTTCAAAAGGTGATTCATGGCATTCATGTTCGAAAACCTTGAAGTTTATCAGAAGGCAATCGCTTTTGCGGATGAAATCAGCGACTTAACACAGGATTTCTCAAAAGGTAATTATTATCTTACTGACCATTAAAATGAAAAAAATACCGGCCGGGATATAGATAAATTCGATATCACTGAACTGAAAAGGATAAAGCGATTAAAGAGGATTGCATGAAATTCGGGTGGGAAAGTCCTGATGCAAAGGCATTGAGGCTTTTGCGCATTTCTCCCGTTAAGAAGTTGGAGGGGCTTAGGGAAATGCATGAGTTCTTATGTCGGGCCTTAACCAAGCGGCAGCGGCAGTTTTACTTTAAATTGAGACAGGCAAGGCAATAAGCCTATGAATAAAAATCTTGCAGTTGTAATTCTATCCGCGGGTAGGGGTACCCGGATGAAGTCCGTAATCCCTAAGGTCCTGCATAAAATCTGCGGCCGGCCGCTCTTGGATTTCGTGTTGGATAATGTCCGTTCGCTGGGCCTGAAGGATATTAATGTCGTCGTCGGATACGGCAAGGAACAGGTAAAAGAACACCTAGATAAGGGGACCCGGGTTTTTGAGCAGAAAAGATTGCTGGGTACTGCCGACGCCCTCAAGCCCGTCTTAGGTAAATTGCATAATTTCTCCGGCAGCCTCCTCGTGCTTTATGGTGACAATCCCCTTCTCTGTAAAGCGTCAATCGCCAATCTCATCAAGAAACATCATGCCGCTAACGCCGACTGCACCCTCCTGACCGCAGTAGTGAATAATCCTTTTGGTTACGGCAGAATAATCCGCGACAATTACAGCCGCATCCGCAATATCAAAGAAGAATTGGATGCCAATGCGTTAGAGAAACAGATAAAAGAGGTTAATGTCGGCGCGTATTGTTTTAATCTTAAGTTATTACCCAAGGCCCTTTCACAAATCAAGGCCGAAAATAAGAAGAAGGAATATTATCTTACCGATATAGTCGCTATTTTGGCACAGTTGGGCGCTTCTCTTGAGTCATCCGAAGTTTGTAGCGGCGACGAGGTATTGGGGATAAACACCCGCGAGGATTTGGCAGCCGCGGCCAAGATTATTCTTCGCCGTCTCTTGCGAGAGTTAATGTTGAGCGGCGTTACGGTAGTTGACCCGGAGAATACTTATATTGAACCCGGAGTTAAAATTGGACCGGACACCACCATCCATCCCTTTACCTTTATTGAAAAGAAGGTTACTATTGGCAGCAATTGTTCTATTGGTCCATTTTGCCATATCCGTCCCGGCGTAGTCGTTAAAGATAATGTATCCTTGGGGAATTTCTTGGAGGTCTCCCGGACTAAGGTTGAAAAGGGCGCCCGGGCCAAGCATTTCGGATTTTTAGGTGACGCGCATATTGGGGAAAAGGCAAATATCGGCGCCGGCGTAGTGACGGCCAACTACGACGGGGTAAACAAAAACTTGACCCAAATCGGAAAAGAGGCCTTTATAGGTTCGGATACGGTTTTGGTCGCGCCGGTAAACATCGGGAATAAGGCGATGACCGGCGCGGGCAGCGTGGTTACCAGAAAACATCATGTTCCGGACCGAACGCTGGTAATGGGGGTGCCGGCTAAGCCATATAAGAAAAAAGCCTGCCTACCGGCAGGCAGGGAGGTGCGATGAATAAGCTGGCGATTATCTCGGGGAATGCCAATCCCAAGCTCGCGCAGGATATCTGCAAGGTCTTGAAGACCAAACTTTCCGACGCCTTTGCCGGAAGGTTCAGCGAAGGCGAGATCAGGGTTAAGATAAACGAAAATGTGCGCGGCAAGGATGTATTCATTATCCAGCCGACCTCTCCTCCGGTAAATGAGAACCTGATGGAGCTTTTGATAATGATTGACGCCTTAAAGCGCGCCTCGGCTTCCCGAATAACCGCGGTTATTCCCTATTACGGTTATGCGCGGCAGGACCGCAAGGACCAGCCCCGCGTACCCATTACCGCCAAGTTAGTGGCTAATCTATTGACCGTTGCCGGCACCAATCGTGTCCTGACTATGGATTTGCATGCCGGTCAGATTCAGGGTTTTTTCGATATCCCACTGGACCATCTCTTAGCAGTAAATATCTTCGTGGACTATTTTGTACATAAGAAGATCAAAGATCTCACGATAGTTTCTCCGGATGTGGGTGGGATAAAAATGGCCCGCGCCTATGCCAAGCGTTTTAACGCGGGGTTGGCGATCGTAGACAAAAGGCGGATCAGTCCGGATTCCACCGAGGTGATGCATATCTTAGGCGAAGTAAAAGGAAAGAATGCGGTTATCGTTGATGATTTGATTGCCACGGGAAGCTCGCTTTTAGAAGCCGTTGAGGCAATAAAGAAGGCCGGGGCCAAAGAAGTTTACGCGGCAGTATCTCATGGCGTGCTCTCCGGTGCGGCAGTACAGAATATCAATAAATGTTCTTCGCTTAAGGAGCTGATTATTACCGACAGCATTCCTTTGGATCACAAAAAGCGGGATGCCAAGATTAAGGTCTTGTCGATCGCTCCGCTTTTTGCCGAGGCGATCTGGAGGATACACCGCGAAGAATCAGTGAGTTGTTTGTTTG
>JBMONJ010000188.1:0-4156 GCA_049324655.1 Candidatus Omnitrophota bacterium
ATTTCTGATTTGGAAAGAGGACTTCGACGACAATTGCGCTCGGCTCGAGCGACAGGGCATCTCTTCCATATTGTTGAGGGAAGTCAATGCCTTGGGAAAGAGGTATCATGAAGATACCCTTAAGCTTATCGGAATAACCCAAAGGCACCTTGATCTGGAGGCGGAGTTTTCCAAAAGTTATATGGATTTGCGCGCTTCCTTTAATGTGCTGCAAAAATTGCTGCGTGATAATGGATTATATGCGATTGCCGAAGATATGGCCAGGCTCAATGCCTCGGAAATGGCCAGCGCGCAGATAAACCGGTGGTTTGCGGAAGTCAAAGCCGGCTTGTTAAGTGTCCCGGCTATCACTCAGAATAAAAGACTGATTCAGCGGTTAGCGGCGTATCTGTCGCGGCATCGCGAGGTGTGGCTTAAGACCTCGGATGCCACAGATAGGCTTAGCCAAGTCAGGAAAGAATTAATTGGGGGGTTGCAAAATAATGATAATGCCGCGCAGAACTTAAGCCGGTATTTGAGCTATCTTGAGAAGGAATTATCGGGCGCCATTGAGAACGAGAGTTTAAGATTGGCCGGACGAAGAAAGCGGACAATGTTTTTGGCAGTCGCGGCAATGATTTTTGGTGCTATTTTCCTCTACCAGGCCAATAAAGTCAGTGCGTTAAAGACTATCTGGGCGTCCGGCCCTGCTGAGGCCGTCTTAGGCGACATTCCCCCTAATTTACTACCGTCGGGAAAACTGCCCAGGAGATTGCAGGATGAAGATATCTGGGAGATAAGTAAAGCCATAGAAAATCTTTTGAATGCAATGCAAAAAGACAGCCGCGGTCTTCTCGGCCTTGCCAGTGGTGCATATGCGGGTGACTATCTATACGGCCACTCGGTTAATGCGACAATTTTAGCGATGGGGCTGGGGTTGGCGCTGGGTATGGATAAAGATAATCTGGTGAAATTAGGAACCAGCGCCATACTTCATGATATCGGCATGGTTAAGATATCCAAGAAGATTCGGGAGCAAAAGGAAAGCTTGACGCCGGAGGAGTTGCAGCGGATAAGAAGTCATCCCCAATTGGGAACACAGATATTAGAAGGCATCAGCCGGATAGGCGAAGAGATAAAATCTGCCGCCGCCGAGCATCACGAGCGATATGGAGGTCAAGGATACCCGCGGGGGTTGGCCGATGATGAGATACACTATTTTGCCAGGATAATCGGCTTGGTGGATACCTATGAGGCCTTGACCCACTTTAGGGCCTATAGACACAAATGCCTTTCCCACGAAGAGGCGGTAAGCGAGATTCGCGGTTTGGATAAACAGGATTGCTTTGATAAAGAGATATTGGCGGCTTTCTTAAAAATGTCGGAGTCTTTTGGGAAAACTTAAAAAACAAGAAGCAATGCAGTTTTTAGTGTCGAGCCATCCCCAGACTTCATTAAGGATTAAGGCTGCGGATATTCCGGTGGTTTTAAGATGCGAGGATACGGAATTCGTAGAGACGCTAAGATGGCACTATCGGCTCTTTGGAGAGCGTGAAAATCTGGAGGGTGCCCTCGTCCAGATAGATATAAGCATAGTCAATAGATTATCCGGCGATACCTTGAGCGAGGGTTTGTCTTTCGCGAAAAAAACTATCAGTTTTTTAAGCCGTCAAGCTACCGGGAGTTATAGTATTTCCGAAAGGAAGGCCCGATTGCAGCTCCTTAATAAGAATCCGGTTGAGTCGCTGGGGAATTTCTTAAGAAACCTCTATACGATTTTATTGCTTAGTGGCCAGGGTTTGGTGCTGCATGCGGCAGGGATATTAAAAGAAGGACGCGTGTATATATTCTTTGGCGCTTCAGGAAGCGGCAAGACTACCATTGCTAATCTTTCTTCTACCTGTGGCGTCTTGAGCGATGACCAGGTTTTTTTGAAAGTGACGGGCGAAGGCCGCTTTGCGGCCTTCGCCCTGCCTTATTTTGGCGATCTGCAAAGAGATTTGCCCGGAAGCGGCCCTTTTACCGTCGGAGGATTATTTTATTTGGTGAAGGATAAGGCGGTCTATTTGAGGAAGCTGCCGATATACGAGGCAATGGCCAAGCTAATCACCACGCCTAATTTGCCTGCCGGACTTATTGACTTTAGCGGGTTGTTAAGGAAAAACCAGGACCTGCTTCGGCAGATGCCCGGTTATGCTTTGCATTTTATGCCCGCTGATTCATTTTGGAGGTGTATTGATGAGTATTGCCGAGGGCTGCCCAAATAAATCTACTGAGGTTGCCTATCAAAGGGTAGACAATGAGACCGTCATCGTCTCTCCTCGCCAGAGGGTAGTGAATGTCCTCAATGAAGTGGGCTCCCGGATATGGCAATTAAGCGATGGAAGCCGGAAAATAGAAGATATTGCCGAGATTATCGGTGAGGAATTCGCGGTGGGCAAGGCCGAGGCCTTGGCGGATATATCAGAATTCGTTAACGAGCTGGTAGATAAAAGCCTGATGACTTTAAGGTAATATTGATGGAAGGACAAGATTATTATCAAGAGATATTGAACAAGACCGTAGATAAAAATATTCCCTTTAAGGTCTTTTGGGAGTTGACTTATAGTTGTAACCTCAATTGCCAGCACTGTTATGTCCGTCCTTATCCTAAGAGAGAAGAGCTAAATCAAGAAGAGATAAAGCGCGCCCTTAAACAGCTTTATGAAATGGGGGCGCTTTTTATAACCTTTAGCGGAGGCGAGGTTTTAACCCGGCCGGATTTTTTTGCCATTGCTAGTTATGCCCGCAGCCTCGGCTTGGCGGTGCGCATTCTCACCAATGCCACCTTAATTGACGCTGGAGTCACCGAGACCATTCTGGAATTGCATCCCTTGTCCGTGGAGATAAGTCTCTACGCGATGCGGCCGGCTATCCACGACGCGATTACCCGGCACGCGGGGTCGTTTGTAAAAACAGTCTCAGCGATAAAGCTGCTTAAAGAAAAAGGCTTGGAGGTGGTTATAAAATCTCCGCTGATGGAGAGTAATATCGCGGAATTCGCGGCCCTAAAGGATTTCGCCAGCCGCCTCTCTTGTCGCTGGGTCTTCGATTTGAATATTATACCTCGGCAGGACGGAGATAGTTTTCCTTTGCGGTATCGGCTTGGCGAGGAGCGGTTAAGGGAATTCTTTGTCAGCGTCGGCGCCGGCCGCTATTGGGGCAAAAGGGAGATACAGGATGCAGAGCCAGTTTGCGACGCGGGGCTTAATTCGCTGTGCGTTTCTCCTTACGGCGAGGTATTTCCTTGCGTGGGGGCCAGAATAAAGATGGGCGCTCTGCGGGAAAACAGCATAAAAGAGATTTGGCAGAATCGCGCCTTCGAGGAATTCTGCGGGCAAAACCGCTTTTCCCGTCTGCACGAATGCCGGCAATGCCATCTGCTGGCCTATTGCCGGCGCTGTCCCGGCGTGGCGCACTTAGAGGACGGCGATTTTCGCGGAAGGTCCACTGCCGCCTGCCGGATAACCAGATTGCAATATTCCTTGTTCAAATGACGGCGAGACTTGCGACTGCCCTTCGGCAGTCGCAAGTCTCTGTCGGAATTTGACCCTTGACACGAAAGAGTAGAATTTGCGCGTCATCGCTTCGTGTCAAGGGTTTAATGGTTCGACTATGCTCAGCATTCGTCCTGAGCAATGTCGAAGGACGAACCATCCTGAGCGAAGTCGAAGGATTCGCGCCAACAAGAAAAGGCTAACCGTTACGACTTATGTTCGTCCCGACTTGTGCGAAACTCAACGTCGGGACTCCCTGCCTGTCGGCAGGCATAAGTCGTGCGCTCATTGAAGGAGGTTGGAGTTGGATAAAGATAGGGGTAAAAATTCCCGGCGCAGAAAATATTCGAAGCCTAAGATTATTTATAGTAAGGATATTGAGGTCTTAGCGGTTACCTGTCCTTCCGGGTACTCCGGTTTGGGCAGCTGCCGCACCGACGGGGTATGCAGCATTGCTTGGGAATGAAGCTTAAATCGCTCGTCATTGGGATTGGGTTGGCGGCCGCGGCGCTTTATCTGGCGCCTGGCGCGTTTGCGGCGACCGCGATATATTACTCCGTCGGCACCTCAACCGCGGATTTAAAAACTACCGCCGATACCCTTTATGTCACTATCTCTTCAGGTACGACGACCTTTGATGA
>JBMONJ010000189.1:0-4102 GCA_049324655.1 Candidatus Omnitrophota bacterium
GCATATGGGGCCACTGGGCACAGAAGAAGAACCCGGGTTTATGCTGAAGGCCAAGCGTGAATTCGAGGCTGCTAACTCTCAAGTAAATATGTCGCAACCGTCAACCCTTGAGGCAGTGGTTTTGAAGATAGCTGATATGTTGGACTTGGCAAATGGCGGAATGCCCAAGGTGGTGGCATTTCGGCAGACCGACCGGCAATTCTTCATAGACGGCAAGCCTGAACCGCTTACGGCGTCGGTTGACAGCGCGCTTTGGAGCGTTAAGATGGCGCAGAAGGAGATTGTTATTTTGACGCAAACCCTTATTGATTTAGGTGCGGATGAAAAAATAACCCAAGAAATCCTTAAGGTGGCGGATTTTATATGCGAAATGACAACGAGGTTTGCGCAAGGACCGGAGATGAATGTTGTTACCAACTACCAGCGGTTGGTTGAAGCGTATAAAGAGAGTAAATTAATTTTCTCCACCCGCCAGATAACGGCTTTATTGACCGCGAGCGGTCCGCAGCTTGCCTCCTCGCCGCTGCAGCTTAAGAAGGCCGTCTTCTTCCTGACGCTCTTGGCAGTGTCGGTAATCTTCGTTCTTAACTGCGGCAAGAAATCTCCCACTGCTCCAGTCCTGCCCAAAGGAGAATATGATTTTGTCACCCAGCCGCTTGCGCTTAAACAGGCCGCGGAAAAAGGAGCCGCGTGGATAGTCAAGAACCAGTTATCCTGGAGGTCCGGCCAAGTTTCTGGTTATGAGGTTATAAGCTTTGCCGATTTCAATGGTGTCCGGCCACTACTGCCTCACCCAAGATGGACCTTTGACCAAGGCACTACTATGGTAGTCTTCTCGCAAATGCCCAATTACCTATCCATTGCCCAATCAATCGCTGATTTGCAGGTTTATCAACAAAACAGCGACAGCCTTTGGAACGATGGTACCGGCCCGGGTTTTACTTGGGATTTTGCGCATACTAAGGTAGGCAATGTTGTTACCTTGGGCAGGGGTTTGGTTGAGGTCAGTCTTAAAACTGCAAAGGCAGAATATTTACAGAGCGCCCAAAAAGCTGCCAGAAGTCTAATCAACCGTTTCTGGAGAAACTTAGGTCAAGATAAAGGATATTTTTCCGGCGGATACGAGGCTTATCAGGATCCAATTACTGGTGGAGGGCGCATCAGAGAGGTTTCTTGGACCAGCACCGAGCACAATGCCCGCGCCGGAATATTCTTCTATCGTCTCTGGAAGGTTACTAATGAAGAGAATTATAAAGAGACAGCCCTAAAAATTGCCCGCTGGATTAAGAGTGAGATGTGGGCAGGCGGCCACTTCTGGGTAGGGTATGATTATGGCACTAACATCAATACTTCATATATCGAAGACGCCGATGCCCAGACCACGCCGATAATCTTCTTCAATATGATTAAAGAGGATTTTGGCGCAGAGTTCGACCCCAATAATTTCAATACCCTTCCTTGGTTAGACCAGACTTATCTTAAGAATATTTCTTTCTTGGGTCAGGATGGTAAGGAGCGCAAGGTCAGCTTATACGGAAAGGTAAGGGGCCAAGAGCATGTATGGTTGGAAGTAAGCGCCAATGTCGCGGCTGCCTGCGAGGCGTGGGGCAATACCGACCGGCGACGTCAGATATTAACCGATATCGCCAAACTGCAATATAATAACGGCGGGTTTGCTTATGTATTGCATAAAGACGGCGGAGCAGAATATTATCCGGTGCATATGCCCCATCCTTCGGTGGCCTCTACCATTGCCGTCATAGCTGCTGAAGAATTAGGCGCCCTCTGGTTCCCCAAGGCCGTGGCAGATGATGACGGCGCCTCCAGTCCCTCGACTCGCCAAGATGAAAACACAAAAGGCTCGCTCGGGACGTCGTCGCGAACCTTGAGCAAATCCGAAGGGGTTCGCGCCTCCAGTCCCCTCACCATAGAAACGATTGCCCGGAGACTGTTCGAAGCCAGAATAACCGAAATGGATTTGTATTGGGCTAACAATTATGTTAAGACTCGCAAGTCAGGCGGTAAGCCTGGACAAACACAGACCGAAGCGTCTATGAAGGTTGAAGTTGTCCTTAAACCGCTGGGAGAAGATCTTTTTAAGCTTAAGGACAGAGAGCGAAGACAGCTTGAATATGCACTTAAGAAACTATATGCTGCCCCCGCCTCCTCGCCGCTGCGCAACGGCGCGCCGGGAACAAGTCAAATCTTTGAAACGGTATTCCATCGGCCAATAATACAAGCGGCCAAGCAAAATGAGTCTATCTTGCAGATGCTTAATGCGGTTACCGTGGCATGGGCAAGGTTGAATGATGAGAATGCCAAGATTATGGCGGCAGACGAACACCTGGCCGCTTCCCACATTGCCGGCTTGGCCTATGATTTGAGGCGGAAGCTGGGCAGCGGCTTTTCGGATAGATGGCAGCAGATAGAAACGGCGCTTGAGCAGCTAAGGGACCGCGAGTTAAAAGCCGGCAAGGTCAGCGCAGAAGATCTGGCAGAGCTTACCCGTCTCGCCTATTTGATATCCCATCCCGATAAGCAGCATAAAATAGCGGCTGCGATCAAAGACGCGGTAGCCGGGGAATTGGAAAAGGGCTTAGCAGAGATGGATATCCATATGGTCGGCAGCCTTTACGGCTTGGCGGTAGAACTGGCGGAGCGGGGAGAGGCAGGATTACTTGCCGATATCGAGGCATTGGTCAACACCTTTATCTCCGGTTTCTTAAGCGTCACTGATTTTGAAGGATATGATTTCCGGAACGGCGGCGCAGCAGAACGCTTCGGGGCCCTGTGCAATTTATGCATGAACGACGGCTTGATAAGCATATTACAGAAACAGGTGCAGCTGGTTACCTCCGGCAGAAAGGTCCAATTCTCCAAGGATAACATTGACCATCAGGTCCTCGGCCTCATCGTCAACTATTACCGTAGCAGGAAGACCTCTGCTGATAAGCGCAACTTTATTGAGGGCTTTTTCCGCCGGCTGGATGAGGCCATTGCGCAGGCCGACACCATAGCCAAGCTGGAACTGTTGATAATACTGTTGCGTTTTGGCGTGATTATCCATTCCGACGTCTTTAATACAAAACTGCTGAAAAAACTGGAGCAAAAGGACATCTTAACCGTAATCGTCATTGCCAAATATTATAGTGATGAGCTTCCTAGCCTTGAACCGGCGTTTCCCTATTTTGAGGTGAATGCCGGACGGATCATCGAGAGTGCCAAGGAGGCGCTCAGAGCTCATTCAGCAGACAAATTCGCCTCCTCGCCGGCGGACAAAAAAATAAGCACGGCTGTGAAAACCGTGCTTTTGGAGGATTTGACGGAAAAGCCTACAGCAGGGAGTTTGGTCTATCGGCTGAATTGCCGCAATATAATCAGAACTATGGAGAGCCAGCTGGTCATCAGCAGCCCAATTATCCAGGTGGAAAATCTGGTAATCTTGCCATCCAGGGCGGCAATCTTGTTGTCCATCTTGCCATCCAGGGCGGCAATCTTGTTGTCCATCTTGCCATCCAGGGCGGCAATCTTGTTATCCAGTTGGGCTTCAAGCCTATCGAATCTCTCCTCTATCCTATTGAACCTATTGTCCACCCCGTTGAATTTATCTTTTAGCTCCTCGAAAATCCTTTGGTGCTCGTCCATTCTGCCTTCAACAATACCCAATCTTTCCATAATTAATTCGTTTTCCATGCCTTTGCCTCCTCTGTTAGAGAGAAGTATAAATGGAAAACCATTGTTTGTCAATGCGAATTTAGGCCCCGCCTCCTCGCCGGCCTCGGCCGAAGGCCGAGTCGAGGTGATGGCTCGCCTTTCGGCCGAGGCCTCGACTTCCGAAGGAAGGCGGGCGGCCTCGCCGGCGGAAAAATCAAAACCAGTTGAACTAATAATTTACTTGTTGGGCGGCCTCGGCTGCTTAATCCCGACCATTTTACCTTCCGTGGCTGGTGGGAAATGGGTATTCGTGGCAGCAGCCGAGGCCGCCCTTGTATTCCTTGTCGTCGCCATCTCCGCCACCGTCGGTCTCTTATCAATAGCCACCTTTATCAAATTCCTTAAGCGTCTCAATCACAGCGACGCACTGATATCAGCGGCCGGCGCA
>JBMONJ010000190.1:0-4101 GCA_049324655.1 Candidatus Omnitrophota bacterium
GAATACGGAAAAACCCAGCATAACCGCCAAGATGCTTAAGGAGAGGAGGCGGCGGCCTGCTTCATTCTTAAATCTCAAAAGCAGGCCGCCCCCCAAAACCGGCGCTAACGGCAATATTAAAATGGCAAGATTCATTTTATCAACAGTGAAATTAAATTAAACGGCAGCTTAAAACCCAAACCCAGCAACAAAGACAGCGCGCCCAAAATCAAAACCACCCCGACCATTGGCGAGCGCTTCTCTTCACTTACCGCAATCTTTTCTTCTCCCAAAAAGACCTTGTCGAATAATCTAAATAAATAAAACATCGTAAACACCGCACCGACCACTGCCAATATCGCCGCAAATATATACCCCTCCCGGGCCGCCTCTAAAATCAAAAGCAGCTTGGGCCAGAATCCCAAAAACGGCGGAATGCCGATTATCGAAAAGGCGCACAAAAGATACGCCGTGGCCGTCAAGGGCATCGTCTTTAACCAACCGCCTAACTCACCGATATCTTTAGCTCCACTCTTATGTTCGAGGATACCCACACACAAGAAAAGCCCGGCCTTGGATAGGCTGTGCGCCAGTATATATAACAATGCAATTCTAAATGCCGTCGCCGTATTTATGCCTAAGGCCAGCATTATATACCCTAACTGACTCATCGTCGAGTAGGCGAGGATGCGTTTCATATTGCTCTCGATTATTGCCGAGCCCGCAGCCACAATTATGGTAATCACACTTAAAAGAACGACGGTATTAAAAAATTCCGGCGAGGCCACAAAGACCATGCCAAAGAGCCGGGCAAAGACAAATATCCCTATCTTTACGAGCACCGCGGCATCGAATAAAGCAATCACCGGTGTAGGAGCAACCATAGCATCCGGCAGCCAGCTTTGTAAAGGGAGCTGGGCGGATTTTGACAAAATCCCCACCAGTATCAAAAAAGCCAGCAAATCAGGCAGGGGCTGACCGCGCAACAAGGCAAAATCCAGCGTTCCATAATTAAGGTATATAAATATAATCGCGATTAACATAGTGGAAGCGCCAAAGAAGGTAAGCAGGAAGGCCTTGTTAGCGGCTTGGATATCTTTTTCCTTGCGGTAAAAACCTATCAGCCGCCAAGAGCAAAGCGAGGTAATCTCCCAAAAGCAAAAGGTCAACAGCAGATTGGCGGAAAATACCAGCCCCATCATACTCCCCACAAACAGGAGCATCCAAAAATAAAAAGTCCCTTTCTCCTCGTGTTCGCGAAGGTACTCCAGAGAATATACACCAATCAGGACCGCGAGTAAGGAAGCGACCCCGGCCATAAATACGCTTAAACCGTCGATAATGAACGACAGGTTGAACCAATTGGTGAGGCCGCCGGTAATGAGCATGCCGCGGTCTCTAACTACCCCTTTAAGGATAATCACACTCATTAAGAAGGTAAGACCCAAAACCAATACCGAAAACGCCGGGCGGTATTTCTTGGGCAAAAGCAACCCGGCAACCGCGCCGAAAAAAGGAAAACCTATGGTCAAGAGCATCGCTTCCATCAACGCAACCTCAAGATACTCCGCGCTATCTTTATTATGTGATGGTGCACCGCGGCGTTAAAATCCAGCATATTCAAAAAAATATTTCCCGAGCGCAAATCGCATATCCCGTCGAGCAACCGCTGATTGTGTTTTTCGCGATATTTGTCCACTAAGTGGTCAACTTGGTCTTCGTCTTTTAAAACTACCTTGGCAAAACAGACCTCTTCCTTTTCTATTGCCTCCAGGAGCGACTTCAAGGCCGACGCATTGATTTTATAGAGCTCTTGATATTCGCCTAGGGCCTCCTCGCTAAAGAGCAGGCGTTCGTCAATTTTTATCTCAATGCGCTCCAAGAGGTCCTTGCAGTAATCGGCGATTATCTCCAAGTCGCCGACCACATCCGCGTACACGGCGGCGTCGTGGCGGACCTCTTTTTTATCGCTCTCCTTGCTGAAATTTATCAGCCACTGGGTGATATCCTTTTCCAAGAGGTTAATATGATTTTCCTCTTCCAGCGCCAAAGGTATCAAATCGCGGTCGTGCTCCATAAAGGTGTCGTAGGCAATCTGCCACATCTTCAGCACGCGGGAGGCCATCTGGATGATTTGGGGTTTGCTCTCTTTAAGCTCTGACATTTTTTCCTTTTTTACGCTGATTGGCGCAGATTAAAAGATACAGATGAGCGCAGATAGTTTATCTGCGCTCATCTTGCCGCTTCTCATCTGCGCCCATCTGCGAAATGGCTTCTCTCAAGACGCGGGTTTTTTCCTGCGATAACTTAATCAAATCCCACCCGTTCATAACTTTCTTCTCGCTGTCTTTCTCGATGACCGCAGTCCGTTCCGTGCAGCAGTAACAGGGATCAACTGCGGCCAAGCAAATCGCTGCATCGGAAATAGTCCCGCCCACGGCCGCGACCTTGTTGGAGGCGACATTCATATAGCTGGGCGCGCGGATTTTATGCCGGGCCGGACGGTTGGTGCCGTCGGAAGCGACATAATGGAAACACTCGCCGCGCGGCGCCTCTATCCTACCGATGCCCTCTCCGACGGGAATATCTTTGACATTGGCGTCTATTTCGCCTTTGGGCATCTTGTCCAAGCACTGGCGGATTATCTTAATCGACTCATACATTTCCAACACTCTGGCAACCAATTTATCAAACACATCGCCGTTCTTTAAAACTATAACCTGCCAGTCCACCCGGTCATACGCGGCATAAGGATCGTCGCGGCGCACATCAATATCAATACCTGAGGCGCGGGCCGTGGGACCAACTACGCTGTATTGGATCGCCTCTTCCTTAGTTAAGACCCCGACACCCTTGGTGCGCGCCTGAATCACCGGGTCGTCCATTATCGCGCCTTTGAACATATCCAAGACCGACAGCAAATCATTGACTGCCTTTTTTACCGTTGGGATATGCTCGTCCAAAATATCCTTTCTTACTCCGCCAACCTTCATCATTGCGTAATGCTGGCGGTTGCCGCTAATCATCTCCAAAACATCCAAGACCAGTTCGCGGTATTTCCATGCCCACATCCACACGGTATTGTAACCCAAGAAATGTCCGGCCAGACCCAGCCAGAGCATATGGCTGTGCAGACGCTCCAACTCGGCGATTATGCTGCGGATGTACAGCGCCCGCGCCGGGACCTCAATTCCCGCTAAATCCTCAACGGCATTAACATAGGCAAAGGGATGACTGTTGGAGCAGATGCCGCAGATCCTCTCGACGAGAAAGGTCGACTGGTCGAAATGCTTGGACTCGGAGAGCTTTTCGATGCCGCGGTGCATATAGCCGACGACAATATCAATGTCCACCACCTTCTCGCCCTCGACATACAGCCGGAAAAACTCCGGCTCTTCCTGCAAGGGATGATAAGGACCGAGGGGGACGATAATTTTATGACTCATATCTTAAACTCCATTTTAAATTTCAAATGTTTAATGACTAATGCCAAATAAATCCCCAAACCCCAATTTCCAATTTGTCATTTGAATTGGACATTGATTTGACATTTGAAATTTGGCATTTGAAATTTTCCTAATCTTTTCGCTTATAATCTTTCCGCAACGGATACTCGCCCTCCGGCCAGTCGTCTACTAACAACAAATGCTCGAGATTGGGGTGGCCGCGAAAATGGACGCCTAAGATCTCGTGCATCTCCCGCTCAATCCATTCGGCGGCCTTAAAAGTTGGCGCCAAGGAATCGATTTCCGGATGTTCTTTGTCTTTAAGCCGGGTTCTCACCGTCACCATTTGTCCGCTCTTGTCAAAGCTGAAATGATAAAGTATCTCGAATCCGTCGGGAATTTGCGCTGCGGTTGCCGTGGCAAAACGCAGTTTAAGTTCCCAAAACAAAACCTTGGCAATGGCTACGATGTCTTTGGGGTCAGCCTCGGCATATATCCGGCGCGGGATGGGTTGGGTAAAATTAAAAAGCTTGTCCGCGAGTTTGTCTTCTATGGGAATGAGAATGTCTTCTTTCATGGTCCTCCCAAAAATTATTTTACTCTAATGACCAATGTCCAATGCCAAATGACAAATAAATTCCCAAATCCCAAATGACCAATTTGACATTGGAGATTT
>JBMONJ010000191.1:0-4054 GCA_049324655.1 Candidatus Omnitrophota bacterium
CCCAAGCAAATCATTGGTGGCGTTAAGAGGGCCCAAGCGGGTACGAAATTAAATGGTAAGAATTCCGATGAGGCAGTTGTTATAAATACCCCGGTAATGTATAGTGCTGATTCAGCTCCGAAAGGCAGGTATTTTGCCACAACGGACAGAAATTTAGTTCATTTTGTCGATTTCGATGTCGCTGTAACTACTGATTCGACTTCAGAGTCTAAGGGTAGTTTATCTTTGAGGGTGGCAGGAGTTGGTTTGGATGGCGGTGGAGGGATTATTGATAAAAACAATGTCGTGAGCAGAGTTAAGTTCCAAGTTCCAATCACGTTGCCACAGGAGTGAATCCGACGCGTTTTAATTCTTTACTGTAGCCGTAAACTCGGGGTATAAATGAAAAGAGAGGTATTGCTGCGGGTAATTTATCTGCGATCATCTGTTTCTTTTAATCTGCGCTAATCTGTGTTAAGTTTTGGTTAAACAATGAATAAACAATTCGAAACCGTTATCGGCTTAGAGGTCCACTTGCAGTTGTCAACTGCCACCAAGGCCTTTTGCGGTTGCAGCACGGACTTTGGCGCGCTGGGCAATTCGCAAACCTGTCCGGTGTGTTTGGGGTTTCCGGGCAGTCTCCCCGTCCTCAATAAAAAATATTTGGAATACGCTATCCGGGTGGCCTTGGGATTAAATTGCAAGGTGCAGTCTCTGGTAAAGTTTGACCGCAAGAATTATTATTATCCGGACCTGCCTAAGAATTATCAGATTTCCCAATATGATTTGCCCTTATCTGTGAATGGATTTCTGGATATAAAAAATGATTCGGGAGTAAGGCGGGTGCGCATCAAGCGCGTGCATATGGAGGAGGACGCGGGAAAGCTAATCCACGATACCGGCACAGATTACAGCTGGGTGGATTTTAACCGCAGCGGCATTCCGCTACTGGAAATTGTCAGCGAGCCGGATATAAATTCCCCGCAAGAGGCATTCGATTATCTTACGGCTTTGAAATTGCTCTTGCAGTATTTGGAGGTCTCGGACTGCGATATGGAGAAGGGTAGTCTGCGCTGCGACGCCAATATTTCTTTAAGAGAAAAGGGCGTCGCAGCGCTGGGCGTCAAGACCGAGCTTAAAAATATGAATTCCTTTAAAGCGGTGAAGGCGGCCTTGGCCTTTGAGGAAAGGCGTCAGGCCGCGGCGCTGGCCGCCAGAGAAAAACTTATTCAGGAAACCCGGTTGTGGGATCCGGACCGACAGATTACTGTAGCAATGCGCAGCAAAGAAGAGGCGCATGATTACCGTTATTTTCCCGACCCGGATTTGGTGCCGTTTGTCATTTCCGACGAGGAAGTGGAAAAAATCCGTCATCAGCTTCCTGAGCTTCCGGAGGCGCGGTTTAAGCGTTTTATTGCGGATTACCAGTTGAGCGCCGCGGATAATTCAGCTTTAATTCAGGGTAAACAACTATCTGACTACTTTGAGGAATGCGCCCGGCTTTATCCCTTGCCTAAAAAAATCTGTAACTGGCTTTTAGGCGCAGTAGCCGCAGAAATGAATGCGCGCAAAAAAGATATCCGGACCCTTGGTTTGGCGCCGGAGCAACTCGCGGCCTTAATTGATATGGTGGAAAAGGGTGCGCTTAGTAATCTCGTGGCCAAAGAGGTTTTAACCAAGATGCTGGACCGAGGAAGAAGCGCCGCGGAAATAGTAAAAGAAGAGGGCTTGGCGCAGGTTTCTTCCTCCGAAGACTTGTCGGTTTTTGTTGAAGAGGTTATCCGCGAAAACTTAAAAAGTGTAGCAGATTTTAAGGCGGGCAAAGAAGGCGCCCTGATGTTTCTTTTGGGGCAGGTAATGAAGAAATCTCAAGGCAAGGCCAATCCAAAAATGGTAGGAGAAATTTTGCGGGAAAAACTGAAATAGGGGGAACAATGTTCAAAAAATTTATTATTGGAATCGTGACGGCAGGTAGCGTTATGTTGGGCAGCGTCGGGCTTTATTGTGCCGTGGATAAAGCGGCCAAGACCGAGCTTTATAAGCAGGTCGAGCTTTTTAGCTATGCCCTGACCACGGTATGGTCGGATTATGTCGAGCCGCCTAACCCCAAAGATTTAATTTACGGCGCTTTAAAGGGAATGTTGGCCTCGCTGGATATGCATAGTCAGTTTCTTGATCCGGATACCTACAAGGAATTAAAGGTCGAGACCGAAGGTCAGTTCGGCGGTTTGGGAATTGAGATTACTTTAAAAGACGGTTTGATTACCATCATTACTCCCATTGAGGATACCCCGGCGTGGAAGGCAGGTATAAAGGCCGGAGACCGCATCGTGAAAATAGACGATAAGGTCGCACGGGACTTTACCCTAAGCGACGCGGTAAAATTGCTGCGCGGCAAGCCCGGCAGCGCGGTAAATGTTGTGGTGTTGCGTGAGCAAGAGGGCAAACTCTATGAATTTAAGATTACCCGGGAGCTTATAAAGATACAGGATGTCAAGGATGTAAAAATCTTGGAGGATAACATTGGTTATATCCGGCTTACGGTATTTCAAGAGTCCACTCCGCAAGATTTGGTTGCGGCGCTGGATAAACTCAAGAAGCAGGGGGCAGACAGCCTGATCTTAGATTTGCGCAATAACCCTGGAGGCTTGCTGGATATCGCGGTAAAGGCCACGGAAAAGTTTTTGCCCGAAGGCAAGACTGTGGTTTCTACTAAGGGACGGGACGGACAGCAGACCATGGTCTTTAAATCACGCAAAACCGATGCGGTCTATTCCGAGTGGCCGATGATAGTGCTAATCAATATCGGTAGCGCGTCAGGCAGCGAGATTTTAGCTGGCGCCTTGCAGGATAATAAACGCGCCATAGTCTTAGGCACCAAGTCTTTTGGTAAGGGTTCGGTGCAGACGGTCATTCCGCTGCCTGATGGTTCGGCGCTGCGGCTGACTACCAGCAAGTATCTTACCCCTTCGGGCCGCTCCATTCAAAATGAAGGAATCATGCCGGATGTGGTGGTGGAGGAAGCCGAGGCAAGGGAAGCCCAAGACAAGGAAAAGGGCCTTGACTTGGAAGAGGTATTTGAGCAAGTGGAGAAAAAGATACCGCTGGAGCCTTTAGAGAAAGAGGACAAGAGTTATAAAACCGATGCGCAGATTATGCGCGCGGTGGATTTGCTTAAGGGGATAAAGATTTATCGCCGTCAGCTCGGGAAATGAACCTAAGAGAAAAGAATAAGTTTTTGCTTTTCGCGGTGCTCGCACTAGCATTCGTAGTGGTAGTTGAGGGTGGGTTGCTGGTGCGATTTTGGCCGCGCCGTCCCAAAAAAGAACCAGCCAAAATCGCACCCCGTTTTCCGTCTCCTCCAAAGGTCAAGATTGAAAAGGCAGCCAAAATCGCCATTATCATTGACGACTGGGGATATAACCTGCGCAACGAACAATTTCTGAAAAATTTCAAATATCCGGTTACCGTTGCTATCCTGCCCCATTTGCCTTATTCCGGCAGGATTGCCTCGCTGGCAAAGAAATATAATCATGAAATAATCCTCCATTTACCGATGGAGCCCCATGAACGCGAGGAGATTCGCTTAGAAAAAGAGGTCATATTTACCGGTATGGACGAGAAGACAATAGTCAGGACGCTTAACAATGCCCTAAAGAGCGTGCCTAATGCCTCAGGGATAAACAATCATATGGGCAGCAAGGCCACTGAGGATAAGCGGGTTATGTCGGTCTTATTTAGAGAATTTAAGAAAAGGAAAATGTATTTCTTAGACAGCATGGTTACCCCCAATTCCGTTGGCGAGGAGTTGGCGGAGAAATCCGGCGTGAAATTTGCCCAGCGCAATATCTTTCTGGATAACCAATCCGATTACCAGTATATCGCCGGACAGCTGCGGTCCCTCGTGAACAAGGCAAGGAATAACGGCTTTGCCGTGGGCGTAGGCCACGACCGGCCCCTGACGCTTCAAGTTATTCAAGAGTTGGTTCCTTCGTTCATTGAGGAAGGAGTAGAATTCGTCTTCGTCTCTGACTTGGTCAAGTAAAAATTTTTGACGCTAATGTCCACCAATTTA
>JBMONJ010000192.1:0-4034 GCA_049324655.1 Candidatus Omnitrophota bacterium
GGTACTTGCCGGATTAATTATAAGGCCCGCCCCGATGTTGCGCTTCGCGCAAATCGGGGCGGGCTTTTTTTTGTTTATTAAAATATTGCCAAAGCAAAGGATTTAAGTTAAAATTAGCCGTAATCATAAAAATTTATTGGGAAAGTTATATTGCGGGATTGGAGGTGAAAAATGGCCAGCTTAGAAAACCGTAAGTTTCTTCGCGCGAATATTGCTTTAAAGGTGGAGTATGAATCCCTTAGTCCCCCTGGCTGTCAGGGTGCCGCATACTCAAAAGATATCAGCGTCTTGGGTATGAATTTGATTATGCCGGACGAGGTAGCGAGAGGTACCCGATTAGGGTTACGGATTTTTCTTGATGAGGAAGTGCCTCCGGTAGCTGCTAAGGGTAAGATTGTCTGGCAGCGTCGTTGTGATTATCTGCCACAGAGTAATCGCCGATACTATATTTCCGGGATACAATTTGAGGATATGCCTTCGGATGACGCAGTAAGGGCTTCAGAATTTGTGCGTGGTTACCTTAAGAGCCAAAGCGAGGCAGATATCAAGCGCATAATCGAGATGACGGAGAACCTGAAACGCAGCTGACGGCTTCATTGCTTATATAAAACACGGAGAAAGATAATAAGGGATTTTATGGCTGCAACTTTGGATTTTGCAAGCGATAAACACGAAATAAGCTGCCGCACCATTAACACCATTATAAGCTACATCAAGCAAGAAGGGAAAGATATAAATAGTTTCCTCGACGGCTTGCCCTGCGATGAGGCGTTTCTCACCGATACCAATAACTGGATTTCCCGCGAATTAGCCGATGAACTCTACCGAAGGCTGAAAATGATGTTTGATGACGATACCATAGTCTTCAAGGTCGCTGCCTCCGCCGTCAAGTTACGGTCTCTGGGGTTTATCGATTATGCGGCGCGGCTGATGGGTGATCCGTATTTTATTATCAAACAGGCGCCGGTCCTGAATAAATACTTTAACCGCACCGAAAATATCGAGGTGCTTAAATACGGCGCCTCAGGGGCAACGGTAAAGTATTATCCTAAAGACGGCTATATCGTAAATGCCGATGACTGTTATTATGTCAAAGGAACCTTGTCGATATTGCCGCAGATTTTCGGCGTGGGCGCGGCAAGGATACGGGAATATCGCTGCTGCGTTCCCATCGACAAAAAAGGGCGGATGAACGGAAAGTTCTATACCGTGGATGAAGATAAATATGTATGGGAGCATGATGCTGCTGGGGCAAAGGCAGGAAAGGATGAAGCGCAAAATATCGGCCGGATAAATTCCGACGGTACATTTAAGTTGGGGGATACCGTTTATGGTGCGGAAAGCTGTATTTATCACATTCATTGGTCTGCGGTGAGGATGTGCGTCAAAAGAATCGCCTATGAGATTTTCCAGAAGCCCCGCGTCCTGAAAGAAACCATCGAGGAGATGCAACGGGAGAACGACCTCATCCAGCAGAAATACGATGAGCTCTACGAGAATAATCTTAAGCTCCAACAGTTTTATGTAGATACCATTAGCGTACTCATCCGTGCCATTGACGCCAAAGATCATTTTACCGAAGATCATTCTCTTAATGTCGCGGTTATTGCCGAGGCCATTGCCAAGAAATTACAGCTTTCTGCGGCGAAGATTGAGACCATCCGCCGGGCCTGTAAACTTCATGACTTAGGGAAGATCGGCATCCGCGAGAGTGTATTGTTCAAACCAGATAAACTAAGTGAAGCGGAGTGGGAGGAGATCAAGAAGCACCCTATTTTGGGAGCGGAGATAATCAAGCCGCTTACATTTTTGAGCGATGTAGCGGTGTTAATCCGGGAAGACCATGAGCGCTGGGATGGAAACGGCTATCCGGCGAAACTAAAGGGTGATGAGATTGACATTGGCGCACGTATAATATTTATCTCTGATGCCTACGATGCGATGCGTTCTGGCCGGCCCTATAAAATGGCGATGAGCAAAGAAGCAGTTATTGAGGAGATTAAAAGGAACTCGGGGACCCAATTTGACCCCCAGGTAGTGCAGGCCTTTTTAGAAATTGTGCCGCAGCTTGAGAAGTAAGCAACGGGGTCAAATTTTACCTTGGCTGACCATTGAAAACTCCATTTGTGATGTTATACTTAAATTGACAATTAGGGTAGCATCATCCATATCGAAAAGGCAAACTATTCGAAAGAATAGGACGGGCTTAAAGGCCCCTGCCGCAAGATGGCAGGCAAAATCACAAGCCTAATTCCTTAAAGGATAAGCCTTCAAGGAAAGGGCGGTTGGATTGCCGAAAATGGAAAAGACCTTCAAGCCTATTCTTTCAAAGAATAGGCTTTTTTGATGGGGGGTGATGAGTGAATGAATCCGAAGGTGATGATAGTGGATGATGAACCCGAAGTGTGCGAGGCAATAGACCGCTTCCTTTCAAGAAGAGGCTTTAGCGTGGTTACTGCCCGGGACGGCGAAGAGGCCTTATGCAAGGTGATAAATGAAAGGCCGGAACTGGTTTTTTTGGATATTCGTCTGCCGGGTGTGGACGGCGTCGAGTGCCTGCGCAGGATAAAACAAATCTGTCCGCAGACTTTGGTGGTTATGGTAACTTGCGTTAACGATTTGGATATTGCCGAAGAAGCTATCCAGCTGGGCGCAATCGACTACATCACTAAACCGTGCGAGATGGAGGTTATAGAGAAATTGGCAACGGTTTATCTTTTCCTGCACAGCGAGGCCTGAAGATAGAAAGGCGTAATCATGCTGATGTATTTTAGGGATCCGGTTTAGGGTATGGGTCTGTTTTGTATTTTTTCCCCTTGCTTTTCCCCTTTGTTTTGATAAAATAATTCCCGTTAACTTCTGAAAATCCCACCGTAAATCCTAAATGAGCGCGATCAAAGTTGATTTAGAAAAATGCTTAGGCTGTAAACTCTGCGTACGGGTCTGCCCTTTTGGCGCCATTTCTATCGTCGACAAAAAAGCGATTATAGACTTGGACAAGTGTAATCTTTGCGGCGCCTGCGTCGGGTCCTGTAAATTTGAGGCCATTGTCATTGCCAAAAAGAGCGCGACCGGGGACTGGAGAGAGAATAGAGGTGTCTGGGTTTTTTGCGAACAGAAAAAGGGAAGAATTCAGCCCGTGTCTTTTGAGCTTCTGGCCAGAGGCAAGGAGCTGGCCCAAAAGCTCAAGGCTGAACTGGCAGCAGTGCTTTTGGGCCAGCAAGTCGCAGCGCTGGCTCAAGAGGCTATTCATCGCGGCGCGGACAGTGTTTATCTGGTGGATGCGCCGGAACTGGCCAATTATCAGGATGAGCCCTACACCGAAGTCCTCGTCAAATTAGTAGAGAAATACCGGCCCGAGATTTTTCTTAGCGGGGCCACGGTTATCGGCCGGTCGCTGATGTCTCGGGTCGCGGTACGGGTTCATGCCGGGCTTACTGCTGACTGCACGGGATTGGATATTGACCCGGAAAAACACCTGCTTTTGCAGACCCGGCCGGCGTTTGGCGGTAATATTATGGCTACGATTATTACCCCCAATCATCGTCCACAAATGGCGACCGTGCGCCACAAGGTGATGAAAGAGGCCCAGCCCGATTTGCATCGCAAGGGCAAGGTAATCCGCGAAGATTTTGGGAAAACCGTTTTGTCTTCACGCACCAAATTGCTGGATATTGTCGAAGAGATTTCTTCTACGATTAACCTTGCTGAAGCGGATATCATTGTTTCCGGTGGCCGGGGAATGCGTGAGGCGAAGAATTTTGTTCTTATTGAAGAACTCGCCAAGGTATTAAACGCCGCAGTCGGCGCCTCGCGCGCAGCCGTGGATGCCGGATGGATGCCTTATTCCCATCAAGTCGGCCAGACCGGCAGGACGGTGTGTCCGAAGATTTATATCGCCTGCGGAATTTCCGGCCAGATCCAGCATCTCGTTGGGATGCAGTCTTCAAAAATCATCGTGGCCATTAACATTGATCCCCAAGCGCCCATTTTCCAAGTGGCCAGCTACGGCATCGTAGGCGACTGCCTCGAAA
>JBMONJ010000193.1:0-4015 GCA_049324655.1 Candidatus Omnitrophota bacterium
GACCGTAGTCGGATTCAGGGTATTTGATAAGAAGATATTCAGCGCCTCCTCGCCCGCCTCGGCCGAAGGCCGAGTCGAGGTGATGGCTAGCCTTTCGGCCGAGGCCTCGACTTCCGAAGGAAGGCGGGCGGCCTCGCCGGCGGAAAACAACAAGTCAAAGCCGTCGTTGATATTGCCCTCAATATTTTCGGTGTTCCGCAAGATTACCTCATTCAAGATAGTATCTTTTGAATTACTATCCCTACCTTTAATTGCGTTTATGCTTTCCGGGGTTTTTGAACCGCGAATCTTGTTCAACATCGTAATCAACTGCAATAGCCATATTTATGGTTGGGACGCGTTTGCTGTAGTGTGTTACGATGTGTTTATTCTCTGTATCGCCGCACTTTATATTTTAGAACAAAATCAAACGAGTGAGAGGAACCGTCATTTAAGCGAAGAAAATCGCCTTATATTCAATAAGTTTCTTTATGTAGGTGCGATGTTCATGTATTTCAATCATATTATACGTCCGCTTTTATACAATAAACCTGCACTCGGGTTTACTCAAAATTATGTCTGCAATATCCTGCTTCCCAATCTTACGGAGTTGTTCAGCAATTTTGTCAGCACATTTGTTCTGGCTTCAGCGTATCCCCTAGTAGTGCCTATTTTGATTGTACTTCTCGCCTATTCCAAAAAGACGGCGGCTTTGGCCATGAAGATTGACAGGCCTACAGACGAGATCAGGTTATGGTCGATATTTAACGCCATGGTTCTTTTCTTGGTGTTTGAAGTCACTCAGTCAATCAGTATATATGGTCACCTTTTTAGCTTGAGCTACGCTACTTTCTTGATGTTATCTGTTGCGTTGGTCGGATTGTCCGGGATAACCGGCGCCTATCTCGTATCTTTGTTCAAGAAGAGCGGGCGCCTCCTCTGGCCGCAGATATCAAAGAAATCGGCGACGCTGTTGCTCATGAGCTATTTATTGGTTTTAATCATACTTAGTCAGGCATTACATTATTTTAGCTATGAGGGGGTTCCGGTTCCCCGGTCCATTGAAGCAACACGCGATGTTATATCCGTGGTAAAAGAGATTGTTACTTATTTCGTTACCTTGCCGTTAATGCTGAGATGGTTTGGGTCGGAGCAGTCTGGAGATGGCCGGTTATCCGCTTCCAGCCCGGCCACTCTAAAGGGAATTTCCAAGCTCGCCTCCTCGCCCGAAGGCCGAGTCGAGGCGATGGCTCGCCCTTCGGCCGAGGCCTCGACTTCCGAAGGAAGGCGGGCGGCCTCGCCGGCCCCCCCCATCGCCCAGCAGATAGAGAGACTAAGGGACAGAATAGTCTCTAAGGTATCCGCCATCCGGCAAGACTATGACCCCGGCCAGGTTGAAACCGTTGTCGATCCTTCAATCGCCGGCTACAAAAAAGACTTCTTTGACCCCAAAAAGAACACCGTCGTCTCCCTATCCGCTGCCGATATCTTAAAATTTGCCCTCAAGGAATACGATATCAGGGCTTCTGACGGCGTATTCCCCGCGAAGACAAAGGATATGTTAAAGGAACTGACCGAAAGAGATTTTCCTGAAGCCGAAGGATATATTGATACCGACCTGGGCCACTTTGACGAATGCATCCTTACTTGGTTGGGCCGCGCCCTGGGCAGCTGCGAATTCGCCTCCCACCACGGAACCGAGGCCTTAAAGCCTGGAGACATATATCTGGTAGGCAGAGACAACGGGCCCAAATCTCAATGGATGGTCTATAACATCGTCAAGGGCTTAACCGAGACCGGCGTGCAGGTCATAGACTTAGGCTTTGTCCCTTCGGCCGTAGTCTATCGTATGGTTGCCAGATTAGGCTTGGCCGGCGGACTGTATGTTACCCGCTCCCATGTGGAGGTAGGCACCAACGGCGCCAAGCCTATCGTAGGCAAGAGCACTCTGTATGGCGAGTTACTCCTGCAAATGGGAGAGTTAATCAAGCAGGGACAATATCGCAAGGCCGATAATCCCGGCAGGGCGATCAAAGACCCGGCTACCAGCCGGCAGGTATTCAATCTCTATAAGCTATATCTGTGCCAGAGGTATTTTGAGCCCCTAAGAGAGTTTGCCGCTCAATATCCGCAGTTAAAGATAGGCATTAACTTCGGCGGCGGCTCAGCCGGCCGCTTGATTAACCTGTCCAGGAAATTATTTGGTCCTACTCTGTTCAAGGTATGGCGCTATAAATCCGATCCTTACGCCAAGGGCGGCCTGCCTGATCCTACCCGCAAGGAATTCTACGCCAAACAGATAAAATATTCCAAAGCGCACCCGGACGTCATAATTTTCCTCTTCGACTTAGACACTGACCGCGTAGGCATAATCGTCAACGGCGAGTTGTGGCTGGGCGACGGCATGTTCATACCCATCGTTGACTATGTGCTGTCGGTAAATCAGGGCAGAGATTATCCCGCCACCTTCTATATAGACTCCCGTTCCAATAAAGGACTGACCTACTTTATCAGGGCCCTCGGCGGCAAGGTCGTCTCTCATCCCAAAGGGCATTCTCTGGTAAAGAAGAGCATGGATCTTCTGATGATGAAACTTGCCAAAGCGGCAGGCTATCTTAGCGCGGAAGAATTCGTCATGGCCGCCTCCTTCCGCCAAGTCCAGCCTGAATACTCCCTGCATATGTTCCTGACCGATGAGTTGGGCTGCCCTTGCGACGACGCCTTTGAATTTATGCTCTTCTGGATAGTCGCCTACGGCAAGGTTATCAAGCATCGTCATTTGGGATTGTCCTTTAAGGCCTACATCTCCCATCTGGAGGAACAAGGGTTATTGACCCTCTGGGCCCAGTTAAAAGAGGTCAGGTTCACCATGGATGAGGCCTATAAGAAGCAGATAATCCTCGATATCGCGGAAGTCCTCAAACAATATTTTAAGGACAAAGATTTTCAATTCCGCTGGTGGGAAGACGAACCCGGTAAAGAGACTTCCCTGGAGCTGGTTAACCTAAACGGCGTCTTTGAATTCAACCTGCCCGGCCTTCAGCAGATGTTCGCCTGGTCCAATACCTCCGAGAAGATGGCCATCGGCACGCAGGCCGAGGAATCCCGCCTGTTTAAGAACCTGGCCATAATAACCTTTGCCATCTTCATCCACGCCCGGGATAAATACCTCGATAAGCTGTCGGAAAAATCCAGAATAATTGAAGACAGTAAAGAGACCGTAGAGTTTAAGTCCGTGATGGGCGTTACTTCCACCAAAGAGGCGGAAGATAGGATCAGGGCCAAATATCCGGATATGCCCTCGGCATTGCAGGCGTTGAAGCAGTTATCATCCGCCTCCTCGCCCGCCGCCTTCAACGATTTAACCACAAGGGGCGTCGAGGTCTTGCGACCCGCCGTTAAGGGCGGGGCGAAGGCTCGTCTTTCGGCCGAGGCCTCGACTTCCGAAGGAAGGCGGGCGGCCTCGCTGGCGGGGAAAGTGCATAGCGGCTGCGGCAAATTACTTCAGCAATTCTCTGAAGTCTTCAGAGGAAATTCCCGCCCCTTTAAGGATGCTTCTAAGGGTGCCGGGCTTAATTGGTTTGGCACCGTGCAGAGGCACAACGCAGCGCCGGCTCAAATCTTGGGAGTGGACAAGAACAACATGGCTGCCTTTTTGGCGCCGGTTGATGAATCCCGCTTTCTCCAGCGCTCTTACCACGCGCTGGCCGGAGGCTTGGGGAAGGGGAATATTTGTCAAGCCGTTACCTCAATCTCTTCCAACAAAACATCGGATTCCGGTATCGGCAGGTTGTCTTCTTTTAGAGATTCAAGAAACAACTCTACAGCTTCTTTGGCGTTGACAAGACACTCTTCGATGTCTTCTCCTTGCGTTGCGCATCCGGGTAAAGCAGGCACGGACACCGAATATCCGCCGCTGGGTTCTCTTTCGAGGATTATTTTAAATCTCTTTAACATTTTCTTCAGCCTCCTTTACAGAATAAAGTATATCTGCGCCGTAAAGATAAGTCAAGGTGAAATTGGCTATAGCGCCGCC
>JBMONJ010000194.1:0-3989 GCA_049324655.1 Candidatus Omnitrophota bacterium
TAAACTAAACATGTAGCGCTTTTTGCTGAAGGACTTAGGGACGCGGGTTCGACTCCCGCCACCTCCACCAAATTTTTCCGACAAGGAAAAATTTGGTGGATGCCGAACGACCCCCTGCAATCTGAAAGATTGCGGGGACTCTACCCCGGAAATCTTTGAAAAAGATTACACGGGGGCGTTGCGAAGCGACAAGCCGAGCAGCGAGTGCGGCGCCACCAGACTCTGCTTGTGAAAATCATTCCACTATGAAAGAAACCACTGTCCGGTTCGGAGACCTGCTGATTGAGAAGGGCATTATTACCAAGGACCAGTTAGAAGCGGCCCTTGCCGCGCACAAGGCCAGCGGAGAGTTTTTGGGAATCACGCTGGTAAAACTGGGTTTTGTCGACGAGAATGAACTTCTGCCCGTGCTCTCCGAGCAGTTGGGAGTTGATTATGTCAAATTAAAAGAGCTGCGTATCCCTGCCGAGGTAATCCAGCGCGTGCCCGCCCGTTTTGCCCTGCATTATCAGCTGATGCCGGTGAAAATTGAAGGCAATGTCTTAACTATTGCCTTAGCCAACCCCTTGAATGTTCACACCCTTGACGATGTGCGGTTGTTGACCGGTCTTAAAGTCAAAGCGCTTTTATCCAGCGAAAGGGATATCCTCGAAGCGGTAAAGAAATATTACGGCATCGGCGCGGAAACTATTGAGCAAATGCTGGATGCTTCTATGGTAAAGAAGGAAGAGGCCCGCCAAATAGTCGAGGATATTGAAGCGGACGCCTCGGATGCCACCGTGGCCAAACTGGTAAACCAGATTTTCTTAGAGGCGTATAAAGACCGCGCCACTGATATCCACATCGAGCCTTACGAGAAAGAGCTTAAGGTTCGTTACCGCATTGACGGCGTGCTTTACGACGCCAAACTTCCTCCCACAGTCAAGAATTTCCAGTCGGCGATAATCTCGCGCATCAAGATAATGTCCGGGTTGAATATTGCCGAGAAGCGTCTGCCGCAGGACGGCAGGATAAAGGTCAAGGTCGGCGACGCCGAGTTGGACCTAAGGGTTTCTATTCTGCCTACGCCATTCGGGGAGAGCGCGGTAATCAGAATTTTAAGCAACGCCATTCTGTATAATCTGGAAGAATTAGGGCTGGCACAAAACGATTTAAAATTGTTGGATGAGTTGATAAAGCGTCCTTACGGAATCATCTTCGTCACCGGCCCGACGGGAAGCGGTAAGACCACTACTCTTTATTCCTGCCTTTCGCGGATAAACAAGAGCGACAGTAAAATAATTACCATTGAAGATCCCATTGAATATATGCTTTCCGGCATCACCCAGATTCAGGTTCATCCCCCGATCGGTTTAACCTTTGCGCAGGGTTTGCGTTCAATGCTGCGTCATGACCCGGATATTATGATGGTCGGAGAAGTAAGGGATTTGGAGACCGCAGAGATTACCATTCGGGTTGCCCTGACCGGGCACTTGGTTTTTTCCACTCTGCATACCAATGACGCTCCTAGCTCTATCACCCGCCTTTTAGATATGGGGGTGGAGCCATTCTTGGTTTCCAGCTCAGTGCAGTGTTTTATCGCCCAGCGTCTGGTGCGGCTTATCTGCCCGCTGTGCAAGGCCGTTGCCAAGCCGCCACCGGAGATTATCGAGGATTTTGGGTTGAGTAGAGACCGCGATATCTCCAATATTACCGTCTATGAAGGCAAGGGTTGCGAGTCCTGTAAGTTTACCGGTTATCACGGCCGCACCGCTATTTATGAATTTATGCTGTTAAACGACGAGCTGCGCGAGATGATTGTCAGCCGGCAGCCGGCCAACCAAATTCGCAAAAAAGCGGTCAGCCAAGGCATGCGCACCCTAAGACAGGACGGCTGGGAAAAGGTCCTTAAGGGAGTCACTACTATTGCCGAGGTCTTGAGAGTAACGCAGTAAAATATCTGCGATCATCCGTATCTTCTCCCGACCATCAAGTATTCATTAAGCTGGGCGGGATAATCTGCGCTAATCAGCGCAAAGTTTTTCTCAACCTTAAAACATGCCCAGAGAGATAACTACCGTAGTCGAATTTACCGATACCCACCTCAAGGTCTGCCAGTCCAAAGATACCCCTTCAGGAAAAATCATCGCGCAACTCCTCTTCGAGAATTTAAACGTTGCTTCCGACGCGGACCTAGCCAAGTCTTTAAGCGTACTTATCGCCCGCTTAAAACTCCCTCCGGGCAAGGTCATCGGCGTCCTGCCGCGCAGTCAGGCCACGATGCGGTTTTTGCGTCTGCCTTCGCAGGACCCCGTTGAGATCGAGAATATGATCGGCCTGCAAATCGCCAAACACACACCCTATTCAAAAGAGGATGTGGTAGTGGATTATCTTTTGGCCGGAAAAGATGACGAGGGTCATTCGCTAGTCGCCTTGGTCATTGCCCACAAGGACGCGGTCAACCGCTATGTCAATATCTTCAAGACGGCAAAGTTGAATTTAAACCAGCTCACTTTAAGCTCGCAGGGCATCTGCGATTTGTATCTTTATTATCAGGGCAAACTCAAGATGGCCCTTAAAAAGGAAACGGTTCTAATCCTGGAAGTTGACAAGGCCTCTACCGAGGCTTGTTTTTATTTTGAGAATAATCTCTTGTACAGCCGGCCCTTGCAGATTGGCAGCAGCCAGATTATTGAAGAGCAAACCGCAAGTCTGCTGGAAGAGTTGCGCTTGACTATCTCCAGCTTCAATAAGGAAAATCCCGGCAGCGCGCCCAAACGGTTGGTTTTAGCCGGTTCCATTCCCAATATTGACAGTCTTTCCAAAAAGTTAGAGACCGAATTGTCATTGGAGGCTGAGATAATTAATCCCCGGCTCGAGTTACCCATTGAAAAAAATATCAGCCTGCCTTTAAGCTGGACCTCCGGCGAGGTTTCCGCTGGCGCGGTCTTGGGGTTTGCCCTGCAGAAGGCCGCCAAGCCCCTTAATCTTTTGCCCCGGAGGATAATTGCCGAGCATCGGCAAGAAAAAGAAAGAAAAGAAATGGTTTCTTCTTTGGTTTTGCTCGGCGTGATTTTCGGGATGCTGGTTACCGGTTTCTTTATAAAGGTGTCTAAACAGGCGCGCTATCTTGACGCATTGGTCCGCTCAATGGAGGAGAATCGGGAGAAGGTCAAAACCATCGAGGCGATGAGCAAGCGGATGGCAGTTATCCGGGAGATTGTTTCTCCTGCGGTATCCGCGGTGGAGATTATCTATGATATCTACGCCGTGTTCCCTACGGATATGACTTTGAGTAGCTTGGAATATGATGAAACCGGCAATGTGGTTTTGGAGGGCAGTGCGACGCTGATGTCGCGCGTCTTTGATTTGCAGGGTCGGCTGGAGCAGGCCGCGCATTTCAAAGATGTCGAGGTGAAGTTCGTCAGCAAAAGGAATACTCCTGCCGGCGAGGTTTGTGATTTTAAGATTACCTGTCAAGTGGATAGGAAGGCAAAATTTTAACACGGATTAACACGGATTCATTTCGGATAGGCACGGATTTATTTCTTTTAAAATGTCCGTGTTTATCCGGTTTTTTATCCGTGCCCATCCGTGCAATAATTGGATAAGGGATTTATAAAATGATCAGGGCCAATTTCTCCCGCCGGGAAAAACTCTTTGCCTTTTTGGCCATTGGTGCCGGCTTATTCTTTATGGCCTATACCTTGGTTTTGCGGCCGATGTTTTCCCGGCTGGTAATACAGGATGAAGAAATCAGCTCTGGCGATTTGCAGTGGAAGAGATATTTAAAGATCCTTGGTCAGGAACAAAGCATTACCCGGCAGTATCAGCCCTTTAGCGAAATTCTCCGGCTCAAAGGCTCGGACGAGCAGGAAATGGCGCGCGTGCTTTCCGAGATTGAGGCGGTGGCCAAGGGTATGGATATTCGGGTCCTGGATATGAAGCCGAAGAAGGTCAAATCTTCGGAGCTCTACAAAAGCTTCAGTGTGGATTTAATAGTCGAGGGC
>JBMONJ010000195.1:0-3959 GCA_049324655.1 Candidatus Omnitrophota bacterium
TTCATCAACCGCTCCCCCGGGAGTTACCGTTGCCTCTTCCCCGGTGGAGAAAAATGTCACCACGACACCACGACACCAAGCCACCAGTTCCTACCTACTAACTACTGAACCCTACCTACCTACGCAGTCCTCCTCGCCGGCGCAAGATGAAAAAAGCATCTTGAGAAAACTGATAACCCGAGGATTTACAGAAGCACAAGCAGAGCTCATTATTGATGATGGGCTGTTTCTAATAAACCGTTTAAGGCCCCAAGCCACTCCAATAGAAATTAATAGATTCCTTAAGGGGTTTGCTCCAGATACATATTGGGAACAGATTAAGAGACATTGGGTTTACGAATTAATCTTTAGAATTTGTCCAGTGACTTCATTGAGTTTCTTTTTATTGCCTCTGGGATTCAGCTATTTAGAGATTATTAAATGGGATATTATTTTATCGGTCATTATCCATCTTATTTTGCTTGGATGTTATAAGTGGAGTGCGAAAATGCGCTTTGGAATAGCTAAGCGTGGGGTTGATTTAAGCAAACGATCATTTAACCCGGTTAACGCACGCGTCAACACTGCACTTGAAGGAGCAGTATTTACCGCCATAGTAACCCACGAAGGGATGCACGTTTTGGGGGCTAATGAAGAGATAGCTATTGCAGGAGAGGGTATGAGATTGTTCGAATTGGGATTGCTTGAGTTGGGATTTCGTTTTATTAAAGGTCGCCCCGAGGAAATCGCCGGTAATGATTTGAGGGAAAGACTGACACATAATTCGGGATTAACGAGTGAGCAAAGGTGGGAAATTTTGAGGGGTGTATTAGAAGAACAAGCATTAAAGGACATTGCAGATGCAGGTGGTAGCGGATGCGCCGCCCCGCTTAGCCGAAGCTTAAACAAGGCGAGCAGCCCGGCGGAGAACTCGACAAGCCGTATCCTCAGCTTATCTGCTTTCAAAACCGCAGCAAAGATTTCAGGAATAGCCGCAGGAGCCACGGCCCTTTATCTTATTGACCCGCTTTTGCTTTACTCCACCTTCTTGGGAACTTTTACTTGGTCGCTGTACCTTGGGTTGTTTGGCTTTGAGGAGATTAAAATTGACGCCAAGGAGGCCATAACTTTAGGCGCAATTGTTTCGTTATTCCTTAATGGCTTGGCAATGCTGGGTTTGAATGCCTCGCTTCCACAGGTGATGGTTGAAGAGAAAATGGGGCGTTATTATTCCTACCTCGGATTGGCTATTGCCTTTTTCCCGCCAATAGTGCATGGTGAATCCAACGCGTCGATGGTCAATAGTCAATGGCCCATAGACTATAGACTATCGACTATCGACCCATTCGCTTTAGCTCAAGACGCCTCCTCGCCCGCGCAGGGCAAAGGCGAGGAAGGGTCGGATAGGCCGCTGAGAACTTTGGACCGGTTGATAATAAAATCACCCGGTTTATTTCGTCTGACGCGGATATCTACGCTTCCGCTGACAGCCCTGGGCATTCCGCGCACCGGGTTTTTAAAATCCCATCCGAGGGCCTTTCACAATATAGTTGACTGTACGGGTTTAACGGCAGCGCAGCATCTTTTCTTTGATGATCGGCCTGACCTCGTTGCTTTGGCCAAACAAGTTGGCTTGAGTGCGGTTCAATTTAATCCGCTTCGGTCCCGCGCCAGTGTCAAAGAAATTATTGCGGTCCTTTCTGGCAAGACGAGCGGGGTTTCGTCCCCGGCGAAAAGTTTCCCCCGCCGCTTGACAACTTTGGCCTTGGGCGCGCTGATAATTATTTTTAGTCTGGCGGGGAAGGTTGACGCGCAGGAAGGAATAAAAGAAGACCGACTTGTCCCGCTTACCTTTGCGGTCTCTGATTTTGCTCCTTTTGGATGCGATGGCCTTCGCATAAAACATCTGAGCAGATTTTTGGGAAGGCAAGAAAATTTTGGCATAAAAGAAGCCGCGCAAGAGACTGGCGCAATTGCCTTGGCCGGAGCGGAAAAATTAGGCCTGAATCCCGGCAAGGTCGCGCATCTTGGCAGGATGTTTGGGAGCGTTGCGAATATCAGTCTTTGCGACGCGGTATTCAAAGGCAGCATTGCGGCAAGATATGAAGAGGAGCGCCGGCCCATACCTTATAACTGGAGGGCCGGCGCTCCCTATTGGCTCAACGGTTATTATTGGGGCAGTTTTGTCGGCTCTCTCGGCGTAACCCGGGGAATAGAGTACGGTATAAATCAGCCCGGCGGATTATGGAATAAATTCCGCTATGTATTTTCCTATTGGCTTATTCATTCGGCTTGGGAACATCCCTTATACTGGATATTCATTCCCGCCAACGCCACGCCGCAAGTGGAATGGTCTGGCGCGCCCGAACCTTTTAGTTTGCGCCGGGGAAATCTTTATCCCAAATATGTGCCATGGATGAGTCTTAAGGTAAAGCAAAACGAACTCAACCCTTCGGTTCTGGTGTCGCGGTATCTCTTTGGCGCCCAGCCGGGGATGACCAATTATGGCGGGGTTATGACCGCTGGCGCGCTGGCGCTGGTCGCATCCTATTTTATACTGCCGCAACCAGAGGAGTTTGTTGCGACGGATAGAACGGTTCTCCCTTTTAGATTCAGTCCGGGATTATATCATGACCTGGAAGGCAGCTTTGCCCCGGGTCAGGGGGTTTTGCGTTTCTTGGGCGATGTTAAGACCGGCATAAACATCCAGTTTAGAACCAAAGCCGGGAATTGGTCTAATCCGCTGTTTATTTATAACGATTCCGAAGGCAAACCCAGCGTTGCGGTGGCAACGCAGAGAAAACTTTCAAGCGGCCGCGCCATTGAGTTGGGCGCGGATATGAGATTAAGGCCATGGGATAAGGTGCACCGCAGCCGCTTCTCGGTGGGATGGTTAAATAGAAAAACAAGGGCGCCCTATCTTCTGAAATTTGACGCGGATTTTTCCCTCCCGCGCCAGCCCGCCGTATTCCTACGACTATTTATGGATTTGACAAATGTCAGACCCTCCTCCTCGCCGGCGGCGACAGCGCAGATTACCCCAGCTATTGAGTCACTGAGAAGCCACAAAGCGGATATTACATTTATTAAAGCCGACCTTAAGATAACCCCTGATCAAGAAGTAAAGATTCTTGAGTTGGGTATGGGATGGACATCGGAAATCACAACCGGGATTATGGAAGGTTTCTGGGAGAACTTTAAATTTAAGACTAAAGGTCAGGTGCCAGTCTGGCTGGTTATGGATTACTTTATCCAAGGATTATGTGGTTCTAGCTTGCTTCAACAGTATGCGCTAAATAAAATGCCAGATGGGTCATACTATGGAGATATTCGCTGGTTGCCGCTATATTTAAAAGATAGTAAATTTGGCAGACCTAAGATTGATTTTGACCCAGGGAAGATAGCCACCTATTCCGGAGTAGTAATTTTGTCATCGCTTCACACAGGTTTTGATGAAGACTTCTTGCTGCAACAGCAAGCTATCATTAGGGATTTAATGAAAAGCCGTCCCGACTTATTATTCTTTGATTTTGTTCAACCCAATTGGGAAAAGGGCTTGGATTTGATTAATAATAAATTGTTATCTTATTTGCTCTTAGAGGGACCCAATGATTATTTACCACGACAAGAATTCTATAGCACTCAATATGAAGCAAATCTGGCCGAGCGAATTCAGCAGGATATCCCTGCTCAAATCTATACTATTAAACAAATTGACAAGGCCCGGACAGAGGGAGTCTTTGTGGTAACAGCCGAAGACCTTCAGGATTTATTTTTGGATAAGAAGTTTAATTGGCTAAGTTCCCAGACAGTATTTTTGGTTCAGGAATTCATCGCAGGAGAACCCCTCCTTCATCAAGGTAAAAAATTCGACCCTACCATCCGGACATTTTTTGTCATCTTGGTAAGTGATGGGCGGGTGAACATCAAAGTATTAGATAGTTATTGTTCTGTTCCAAGGAGAGCTATTCATGAGGGGA
>JBMONJ010000196.1:0-3925 GCA_049324655.1 Candidatus Omnitrophota bacterium
GTCGGAGAAAACAATGTTGGGCGACTTGCCGCCGAGCTCCAAATGAATTTTTTTGACATTGGCAGCGGCAAGTCGCATAATCTCTTTCCCCACTTCCGTGCTGCCGGTAAAACTAAGCATATCCACCTGCGGGCTTGCCGCCAACTCAGGCCCAATGACTTTACCTTCTCCAGTAATAATATTTACCACTCCCGGCGGCAAGCCCACCTCCGAAAAAATCTCTGCGAGCTCCAGGCAGGAAAGGCTGGCCAATTGCGATGGCTTAAATACTACAGTATTTCCCGCGGCTATTGCCGGAGCAATCTTCCATGCCGCCATAATCAAAGGATAATTCCAAGGGATAATCGCGGCTACTACTCCAGCAGGTTCGCGCAACAGGCGGCTTTCTGCCGCAGCCGGCACCGCCACCTTTTCTTCTTCCAGAAATTCTCCTACGCCGGCAAAATATTCAAAACAGGACGCGCAAGTCGGAACATCAATAAAAGTGGTCTGCTTTATGGTCTTGCCGGTGTCTTTACTCTCGATTTCCGCTAAGGCCTTGGCTTTCTCGCGAACCAATTGCGCAATCTTTAAAAGATACGCGGAACGCTCGGCAAAGGACATCCGCGGCCACCCGCCCTCATCAAACGCCTTGCGCGCCGCCGAAATCGCTCGCCGACAATCTTCTAAGCCGGCCTTGTTAAACCACGCGACTTCTTCTCCCGTAGAGGGATTTATACTGCTTATAACTTCTTGAGGATCATTCTCGACAAATTCTCCGCCAATAAACATATGATAGTGTTCCATATCCTTGCTCACTCTATGGGAATCTGGTTCCAGAGTTCAAATATCCTACTGAACGGCGCATACCAGCGCGAGAGCTTGGCAAAATCGCCTTTTAGAATCAGCTTCTTTTGCGTAGTAGCCACAAAGGGATCAATCTCGCGGTTAAAAATCTGTTGCCAGACCTCGCGCGAACCGGAAATGACAAATTCCGCCTCCGGGTTGTCAGTGACCTTAACTATCTTTCCGTCTTGAAAAGTAAAATTATGGCAGCAGCCGGTCTCCTCCATTTTTACCGCCATAGTCAAAGTCAGCTTTAAATCCTTACCCATTTTCTCCACCTGAGCATCTTGGTTCACTAAACTGACGATTCCCTCAATCTGCTCACGGGAAAACAGTTTAAATTTTTCTCCGGAAGCCGTTATATCTTCGGAAGCTACTGTTGCACAACCCCGGCTGAAAATCCGGCGCAGATATTCCATTTTTACTGCCTCTTCCAAGGTCTGGACCAAGAAGAAAGCCTGTTTGAGATCTTCAGCCGCGGCAACCACGCCATGATTTTGCAAGACAGCAATCGAGTTTTTCTTTAAGGCCTCAGTCACCGGCGCGATCTCGGTTACCTTTGGTGTCGTCTGCGGTATGGCCCTTATAGAGCCGATATATAGTTTAGTCTCAAAAGTAAAAGGAATAAATTCCGTGTTAGTTGCAAAAAAGGCATTGATGTAACTGGTGTGGGTATGGATAATGGCTTGAGTCTTAGGCAACGCGATGTATATAGCAGTGTGCAGCTTTTCTTCAAAAGAAGGGTTGCTGCCTTCTAACACCTTGCCGCTTAAATCCATGCGGCAGAAATCTTTTTCCATCAGAAATCCCAGACAACTGTCGTGGCAGGTCAGAAGAAAACTATTATCATCCACCCGGCAGCTTAGGTTTCCCGAACATCCGGTTACCAAATTTTTATCCCAAATCAGCTTGCCGGTTGCCATAAGCTTTTCTTTTAAAATCCCAACTCTATCTTCCATCTTCTATTTTCCCCTTTCAAAGTAATACAAAGGCACTTCTTCGGTCAATGCCGTATAGGCCTTAATTCCCAGAGGCGCCACATGCACTCCGGCAAAATGAAAAATCTCCCTAGCCTTACAATGCGACTCTATTTTACGGGAACTCTCGTGCATAAAAACTGGAACCTTATGATATTTGGCTGCTACTGCCAGCACCAAGGAGCCGATTTTACAGACCGTGGCAGTTTTATGAATTTCCTGCGCAGCAAGATGGACTTCTTTTACCATTTCCCGATAAAAACAAAAACCTGCCATGTTGTCGCAGAGCAAGGTGGGAGTAAGACGGTTTTGCAAAAGTTTTTTGCAAGTCTCTTTGGCGCCTTCCAAGCGCGGCCGGCCTTCCAAAACCAAGACTCCGGATAGGCCTTTACGCTTAGTAACCTTACGATAAAAATCGTCGGTAAATAGACCATGGATAAGCAAATATTTATTGGACATCAATTGTAACCGTTCCGGTTATCAGCTTCGCAGGCGTAACATCAAAAGCCGGATACAGACCCCGCGTGCCGGATGGCGCGATTCTCTTTCCGTTAAAAGAAAGCAGCTCATTTTCCGACCGCATCTCAATGGGAATCTCTTTACCGCAAGGAGTTTGTTTTGACGGCTGGCTTAATACATAAAAAGGAACCTTGAATTCTCTGGCCAAGACCGCCATTTGATAAGTGCCAATTTTATTGGCAATGTCGCCGTTGGCGCAGGAGCGGTCTGAACCCACAATGACTTTATCCACTTTGCCTTCGCGCATTAATCTTCCCACGGCATTATCGCAAATAAGCGTAATTGGAAAACCGGCGTGCTTTAATTCCCATGCGGTCAGGCGCGCGCCTTGCAGATAGGGACGAGTCTCGGTGGCATAGAAACTCACGAACTTTTTATTTTCCCGGCAAAGCTGAGCAGCCATAGCCAATTCGCCGCTGACATTACAATGGGTCAACACAGCGTCACCATTTTTAATTAAAGCAGCGATTTTGCAACAGCGCTCCAAACGTTTAAAACGAATGCCGGTAAGATAGCCTTCGATGTTGCGCCGAAGATTGGGCGATATGTCCTGCTTATTGCGCGCGAATTCCTCGGCCCGGTGGACAACGATTGAAGTTACTTCTTTAAAAGGAAAGGTTGGGCGGCTGTTATTGAGGGCCGCGGCGGTGTGCTTGATTTTTTTAAGCAATGTATCCGCCGCGGCCCCTTTATTCTGCTCTATAACCTGCATAAAACTGTATAAGACCACCAAAAACTGGCCAAAGGCCCGGGTCTTCATTTGCCTTATGGCCCTAACCGCCTCTCTCGTATTCTTTACCTTAATATAAGTTATCTTTGCCGGCAGCTTGGTTTCGTCGAGAATATGGATGACTCCCGCTTTAAAACTCACCGGCCAGAACAAAAGCGATTCCCGCATTATTTCCTTTCCAATTTCTTTACGGTTTTCAAAGCCAAATCAATCATTGCCGATTCAGCGCGGTAAAACAAAGGATTCATAAATCCTAATTCTCCGGTAATGATATTATCGCTTACTGACAAAACCGCCGCGGCCCTGACCTTTTTTAACTGGCAAATAGTCAGGAACGCGGCGCTGACCATATCCACGGCAATTGCGCCTTTGGAAACCGCCTCGCTTACCCGCTGCCGCGTCTCCTGTAAAAGCGCATCGGTAGTCCACACTGCTCCGGAATGCACGCGCAAACCCATTTCTTTGGTCAAATCATTCATTGTCGTGGTAAGCTTGGTATCAGCGGCAGTAACAAAACTTGGTTCAACATACTGTGGCGTAACTCCATCGCTACGCACTACGCCGGTTGCCAAGACCAAATCGCCGACCTTAATATCCTCGCGCAATGCGCCGCAGCTGCCGATACGAATTACCGTCGGAATTCCCGCAGCGCAGATAATCTCCGTGGTTATGGCGGTATCCGGAGAAAATCTGCCACCATTAATCACAGTGACCTTTATGCCTTCGTAAGCGCCGGTGTACATCGCATATTCCATAAAGGAGAAATTCCTTACCGGGTTCTCTAATTTTTTCATTAATACTTCAAGGCGATCCCGCGGCCCGGGCACAATCGCGTATTTACCGACATCTTCGGGACGCAGCTGCACCATTCCTA
>JBMONJ010000197.1:0-3817 GCA_049324655.1 Candidatus Omnitrophota bacterium
ACCTTAATATTCAATAACGACAGTGAATCCTTAGTGGCCTTTAATACCGGCGTCTGGCCATCCTCTCCCCCCAACCAATAATGCGCTGCGTCTTTTACCTCCAAAAATGGCTCTATTTTTTGCCGCAGCTCAGCGGGTAAACCAGGCTGTTCCATTAGGTTTGCGGCGATAAACGACTGCGCGGCTCTTAAATGGTAATACTTATCGCGGGGATCGGATTTAATGGCTTGTTTGGTGATATAAAGAATCTCGTCAATATTCGGCGGGGTAACTCTACGATAAAGATAGATTTGGGAATTATCGTAAGCAACCGGGAATTCTTTAAGCAATTTGAAACTCCCGAATGGCTCGTTGAGCGACTCGGTAAATATCGCCTGAAAGGCTTGGGCAAAATCAATAGCCGGCGGATAGTGCACCAATTCGGCGCCCAAGAGATAATCGCCGCTCTTGAGCAAAATATAATCGGCGCGCAGATAATTTGCCGTGCTAAACCAGAAAAAACCGTGGGGGTTTTGGCTGTCGGTCTGGTTGGCGCTCCAACCGGAAATAATCCTGGTCTTAAGCGAAGCAATCTCTTTAATGTCGGTTAGCCGGGTAACATACTCCAAGCCGTAATGAAAATTAAATACAAAAATATTGCTAAGGATTCTGATTATCGGCTTCTTTCCCGCGCCGAAAGCAGATGGTTTCTGGCTGGCATAATCATTGATAATAAAATCTACGATTTCCTTGACCGCGATTTTCTTGCGATCCGGCGGACGCACATGGGGGGTGAGTAAAATCTTTTCCTTAATAACCGGAACCTCCCAGGCATAGTGGTCTTGGTTTAAAGGGCCTAATCCCCAAGTATTGGAAAAATAGAATCCCATTCCCAAGGCTACGGTAAAGCCGGTTAAAATTCTTCTCATCCAGCGATTATTGATTTTAAAAATCCAGTGCGCGGATAATAAGGCAACTGCCGGGTAAAGGGGAATAAAGAACCGGGGATTTTTATTCCCCAGGACAAAACACAAGATTAAATACGGCACGACAAACCAGCTTAAGGCCATTAGATTGCGGCGCCAAGACTTGAATATAGCCAGCAAAAAACCTCCGCAAAATAACAAGGTGAAAAAGTAACCGTTATAATCGTATATCGCATAGGTAAAATAATATTTAAAAGACTCCCAGCTATATTTACTGTTCAGCAAGCCGAATTCAGTCCCGTAAAGCGAAGGCAGGGTTATGTAGGCAAAGACCTCCTGGTACTGCGGGATTAAATACAAAACCGGCAGGAGTACTGCCCCGCAGAAAAACAAGAGAAACCCCGGCCAAGGAAACGGTTGTTTCTTTCTTAGGAAAAAGACATTAAAGAAAAGCATTGCCAGCGGCCCGATAAGAAAAACCACTGCGGAAATTTTGACCAGCTCGGAAATCCCCAGCAACAGGCCGAAGACAAAGGAACGCCATTTTTTGCGCAGGTTATCCGTCAATAACAGCGCATACAAGGTCGCGCCCACCATTGCGGCCAATGGGACATCGGTTAAGCCCATCCGGGAAAACCAGTGAATTAAGGGAAAGGCAATGGTGGCTAAGAATGCGGATAAAAGTCCGGTGCGCCAGTCATAAAGGATTTTTCCTATTCCGTAGAGAGAAACCAGCAAAATCGCCAGATAAATTATATTCACCCACCTTACCCAGTAAAACGGATCCTGAATTCCGAATATCAACAATAAAAGCGCGGCGGAAAAAGGATAGCCGGGCCGGTTTTTGGAAGGCACGATCTTAAACAGCTCAACGGGCAGTTCGGTAAATCGGTGCTGCTTAAAACAATCGTAATATTCTACCGCGCCTCTGACAAAACCTACCTCGTCAAAATACGGCGGGGTTGCTGACTGCTTTAAGTAGATAGAATTATTAACCAGATGAAAAGCGATCATCATAAATATTAAGATACCGACCAGCAAATTTATCCGGCGATTATCAAGGTTACCCATTTTCTGCTCCCTTAAGTTCTGACGCTAATAAATATCCGGCGCAGGCCTAATAGCGGCAACAAAGAATTCCAAAATTGTTTTTCTAGCCAGTCATTAACCTCGATCGAGAAGCGATTATTAAACGGCAACAGCACTGTCGTGGCCTCGGTTTTAATCGCAAAACCAGCGTCGGCAAGATATCGCCGCAATTTTTTCCTGGACAAAAACCGGTGCGGCCCCTCGCTGTGGTGGAGATTCAATACCGCGGCTAAAGAATGCAGCGGCTCCCAAAGCACATTCGGGGTGGTAAGGATAAGCTCCCCTCCTGTTTTGATTACCCGGCCAAGTTCCTTGATAAAAATTTCCGGCTGCGGCATATGCTCCACAGTTTCAAAACACAGGATAGCGTCGAATCTCCCGCTGGTAAAGGGCAGCGGCAAATTTTCTATTCTTACTCCTTCGACTTCTATTCCTTCCTTTTTCAGCCGCGAAAGGCAAACCTCCAATAATCTCTGCGAAACATCGGCACAGACCGCCTGCCTTATCTTGCCGTGCCGGCTGAATAATAGGGTGCCGTAACCCGAGCGACTGCAGATATCCAGTACTTCACTGTCGTCCTTTATCTGGGAAAGTTTATAGGCGTCAGTAAAACGCCGGAAATAGGAATAAGCCTCCTCGTTTTTGTCTTCATAATCAATCAACGAGTCCCAGAACTTTGCCAGCTCCGCAAAGCTCCATGAAGGCGCGGTAAGATAACGGCATTCCTGTTTTATCCGCGATAATATCACTTAGTTTATTTCCTCAATTTGCGCGACAGGCCCTGCAATATTCCCAGCGGGACCAAAAACAGCAGCCCGCGGCCCAGCGGGCTGCGACAAATTTTAAGCAGATAATAGAAACCTGCGGCCCGCAATCTTTGCGCTAAAGATGCCTTGGGAAAATTTATTCCAAATTGCGGCCGCAAATGGTTTAAGCGAAATCGCACCCCAAAGTCGTCCTTTTTATACCGGAATAAATGACTATGGCTTTTTAATAAGGCCTCGCGAGAACTGTTGCGGATTATCAACTCTCCTGCAGCAACTGTATCCTGCAGCAGCTTTTCACCGGTAGCGGTGCGGGTGATTATTCTCGAGTATCCTTTTAATTCCTGCGCATCATCCCAAACATCACCGACGGAAATATCGGCGAACTCATTGGTTAAGTCCGGACATAGCAGGCAGCGGTCCGGGACAAAAAAGGCATTAACAAAAGCGTAATCGTGTTTGGGGATGAATCTTTCTCTGCCGTCTTTGGTCTTAACCCGGAACCCGCCCGGCCAAGGCCCTCCGCGGTATTCGAGAGAAGCTACCTCCTTTTTTTTAACTTTCAGTTTCTTAAGCAGAAATTCCGTCGCCGCGCCACTGACATTAAACCCACAGAAAATCCCAATACAATATTTAATCGCCGCAGCAAAATCCGGATATTTTTTCTGCAGCGACCTTATGCCGTGGATATGGCAGGGCAAACCCACCACTGCGAACCTGCGGTTTTTTTCAGTCAAGAAACCGCGGAAAATCTCGTCCAGCGCGACCATTGCATATTTGGATTGACGGCAAGCCAATAATTCCTCTTTGCTTAAGGCAATGGTCGCGCGGCTTTTCCAAGGCTCTATCTTATCCATAGTCACTACCACTGCTGCGTCAATTTCATTTTTATCGAGTAGGAATTGTAACAGCGCAGTAACTGCGCCGCCGGAAGCCGCACCTTGCCTGACGGATTTATCCGCGGCCTGACCAATATAAATTGATTTGAAAGAACCAACTCTATCGTCAGGTTCTGGTTCGCCAAATAGCCGACGGTTCATCTGTGGATACAGGAATTCT
>JBMONJ010000198.1:0-3794 GCA_049324655.1 Candidatus Omnitrophota bacterium
TATCAATACACCGGGAAGAGTCTGGCTTATGGGAAAGATGAGCGAATTTGGAAAACGGTAGTAATATCTCTGGAAGGTCCCGTCGGGATTAAGATACTTGGGTGCAACTGCGCCGGCATCGGGGTGGCCGCCGAGAAATTCAACCATTTTCTCCAGCGAGCCAGAGAGCACGCGCGTGTCCGGATTAAGCAGCAGAAAGTATCTTCCACGGCTTTTGGCAAAGGCCTGATTATTGCCGCGGGCAAATCCAAGATTCTCTTGATTCCCGATCAATAGCGTATCGGGGAAATCATTCCTGACCATCGTGACGCTGTTGTCCTGCGAGGCATTATCCACGACGATAACTTCATATCCTATTCCCCTGACATTATCCCTTATTGACTCAAGGCATTGCCGCAGATATTCCCGCGAATTCCAGTTGACAATGGAAATGGTAAGCTCGATATTCATTGCAACCTTCGTTGTAATTTTCTTAGATACATCCCCAAGGTTATCCGCCAAAAATGGGGATACCATACTTCATAACTCCACGCCGCGGCCCAAGAGTTGGAACAGCCGCGGCAGCCCTCCACTCTTTTTCTGGCTTGTTGGGCTGCCGCGCCCTGCCAGATATCTTCAAAGGTCTCTGTCTTGATGTTGCCCAAAGGTTTTTCGCACTGACACAAACAAGTCGCCACATCGCCATTACAACGCAGGAGAAAAAAACCTCTTAAGGCATCGCAGCGTAATCTTAATCTGCCGCTTAAGGCCTCAAGCAAAACCTCGTTATGAAAGTTCACCGGCAACTGTTTCACCTCTTCAATCAAACGGTCGTTACCACTGTGCAGGTAATTCTCCAAGTTCTTTTCTTTTGCAGAAACGATATTGTGATAATAAGGAAATTCCTCGTAGAGCTGGGTTAAAAAACCCAGCCGCAGATGTTCGGCATAGTCTCTGACTGCGCGCAAATTCCCCGCAGTCAAATTGGAAAGCGTAAACCCAATAGTTATCAAGCCAACTTTATCCGGATTAGAGCCTTTAAGTTGCTTTGCCTCTTTCAACAAATAATCCGCCTTGGCAAAATTGCCCTCTACCCCTCTTATTTTGTCGTGGGCCTCGCCTATACCATCCAAGGATACACCTAAGTTAACAACAATATTTTTCTCAATACAAAATCTTAAGACCTCCAAGACCCTCTCTGGCAGCAAGGCATTGGTACTTAAGGTAATCGTGGCCTTAGGACGCGCAGCGTTAATAGCAAGAATAAGCTCCTTAATATCCTCCCGCAAGACCGGCTCGCCGCCGGTAATTAAGCAATCGCGCAGGCCGCTGAAGCGGCGGTTGCTTAGAAAATTGGAAACCTCCTGCGGCGCAAGCATAGGATGATTAGAGGTCTGCCTCCAGATATCGCAATGCTGGCAGTGGGAATTACAGCGGTCAGTGACTTCATATACCAGACCCCGAATCTTTGGCAGACGGCAGCAGAAACTTAAGAAAAGATTCTTTAGATATCCCTTAACCAGTCGAAAATGATGAACAAGATTTTCGGCAATCCCTTTCGATGATTTCATGAGCATTCTGATTACGGCTGTCGCGGTCTGTTTCATTCAAAAAAGTACCGCATTTATCTGCGGTACTTGCTAAGCATACTGCTTGCTTCTCTGAGCGATAACTTCCTCGTAAAGCCTGCACATTTCAACCACATGCTCGTCAAAGCTCTTCCAGGGAACGATTCCCTGCTGTAGCCGGGATATCAACCGTGGATTTTCAACTAATAACCCCATTTTCTCGGCAAGCGCTTCAGGATCGTTTGGTTTTACCAAGAAACCATTCTTTCCATCCTTGAGCCATTCGGTTGTTCCTCCGATATTGCTTCCGATTACCGGAATGCCGGCCGCCAAGAACTCTAAGCCAATGATACCGAAGGCCTCCTCCCAAATGGAAGGAACCACGCCCACGTCTATCTTTTTGAGGACGCGGTTTATCTCTCCCTGCCGGTAGAATCTCCTTATCTCTATGTTAAGGCCTTTAAATCTATTCCGTCTGTCTGCCCCCCAAATGATCAGTCTGGCCCTTTTCGAATCAAGATGCGAAAAGGCTTCCAATAGTATCCTATAGCCCTTGTGTAAGTGCTGGCCACCGACAAATCCGAAAACGACAGGGTAACCGCCGTCGCGTGCAGGCTTAGAGAGAATCCCTTCCAAGCTTCTCGAAGACAAAGTGATTATCCTGATCTTTTCTCTCAAAACTCCGCAATTAATGAATATTTCGGCCAAACGATGGCTGGAACAATGAACGACATCAAGCTTATTTAATCGCGCGACAAAAAAAGCCCGGCGGTTACTGGAGGCTTCGAGAGTCCATACGCTTGCATTGCTGCCGTCTGCTGAGTCGTCTCGCCGCTCAGGCCTGCCGGTTACCCGCTTGCCCAACTGATACAAGTTAGAGAAAATCGCGTACAAGCAGTCCGGCAGGGCCGACCGCAGCAGTCTCCGCCTGAAAGAAACCCGTGTAGGCGGCAAATACGCTAAGCATACGGCACAATGTTTACCATCGCCAGAATCATCACATTTTGAATTTCCCTGATACATCAGGTTCCGCTGGGGGCAGATATCGTAATAATTATGCATGGTTTTGACCGCAGGTATGTTGCGCGCGGTGACCATATCAATGAGGGAGACGGGTAGCATTAACAACTCATGGAAATGGACGAGAGACGGCTTTTCTTCGTCTAGAATTTTATCAAATAGAATCTCTATCTCGGTCTGACGGCACTGTTCGTAAGGATTACCGCGGCTGAAGGGGACGATTGACGAGTTGAGCAGTTCTATGAATTTTATTCCTTGCCTGCTGGTTTTCCTCAAATACGGCTTGTCTGTGACAGTGTATCGTGGGATGGTAAATAAATGGCTCACCTGCCAGCCTTGCCTGCTTATCGCCTCCAGAAGCGAATTCTGATAACTTATCGCCCCGGAGATCATGGAAGAGGACGAACCGAACCCTACGTAAAGTATTTTGGGCATAGCGTTATTTTGCCACCAGACTGACGAAAACCCGCCAAAGGTATCTTAAATAGCGTGGTAAATCTTTAAGATTGTAGAAAACGAAGATGACCTTATCCCGCAACCTGAAATTAACCAGCCAATTGGCAATCACGTAGAGGCGGTGAAGTTCCTCTCCGGACCACTCTGGCGTCTCGATTAAAGGCTCACAGGTAGAAAATAAACTGCTGTCCAAATCTTTTCTCAGAAAGCCTTTTTGCCTGGCTTCTTCATAGAGTTTAGTACCGTAATAGGGGGTGGCAATATGAATGCCCGCCTTATCCATACCCAGCCTTTTCAGTCGCAAGGCATATTTTATCGTTTCCCAGATGTCGTTTTGCGTCTCTCCGATTAACCCGATGACGAACGAACCGTCAACGCATATGCCGCTACGCTTAAAAAGGGAAATGGCCTTATCTATCTTTCTCAGGTCCAAATCCTTCCTGATAATCTCACTAACCACTCTCTGGACGCCAGATTCCGGAGCAACAAAAACCCTTTTGCAACCAGACAGCTTCATCTTTTCAACCATACCCTCGTTGAGACTCTCGACTCTCAGTCCATTGGGCGCGCTCCAAGTGAGGTTTAGCCTGCTCTTGATCATCAAATCAAAGATCGCCTCCGCCCTTTTTTTATCCAAGGTAAGATTATCGTCTTCAAAATTAATATGCCTTATATTGTAGTCAGCCGCTAGCCGCCGGATTTCGCTGATAATGTTTTCTGGACCCCTGGCCCTGAATCTCTGCCCCATGGTATTGTGAATACTGCAGAAAT
>JBMONJ010000199.1:0-3763 GCA_049324655.1 Candidatus Omnitrophota bacterium
TGGTCAAAGAGGCGGAGATCTAAAAAATAAAACGACGGGAGGCGAATTTTTATTATGGCGGAAGTCCGGATAGGCGAGAAAGACAGTTTTGAAAAGGCCATGCGCATCTTCAAGCGCCAATGTCAAAAGGAAGGCTTCTTAAACGAATGCAAGGAGAGAAGGTTTTATTCCAAGCCTTCGGAAAGAAAGCGTAAAAAGGGCAGCAAAAGGTGAAGGTAGAGTTTGGCAAAGACAATATAGAGATCGTTGACTTTTCTGCCCTCGAGGCCTACAAGATCGCCCGCAAGCTGGAAAAAGACGGTATAGAATTTTACCGTCAATTGCTGGAGAAGAACCTGTCGGCTGAAGTAAGTCAGGCGACAGGTTTTTTGCTTTCCGAGGAGAAACGGCACCTTAAGCTGTTCGAGGACAAAATCTTTGAGCTCAGAGAAAAAACCGAAGACGGTTTTGAAGAGGATGCCTTGGTGGACTCGGTGGACACCAAGGTCTTTGCCCCTTTTGATACCGTCACAGATTTGGAGAAATACCTGACAGATACAAGGCGCGCCTTAAAATTGGGTGTGGCTATTGAAAAGAATTCCCTTGTCTTTTATCAGGCCTTGTTGAATAATCTTAAAGGCGCGCAGACCAAACGGGAGATCGAGCTCATAATAAAGGAAGAAAACTCCCATCTGGCGATATTGGAGAATCTTTTAAGCAAGTAGAGAAACTGAGGATTGTGGATGAGTTGTGAGTTTTGAGTCGGGTCGTGTGTTGTGAGGGTGAGGAAAATAAAACCCCGCCCCCATCCTCACTACCCGACCCATTACCCACAACTCATTCTCACCCTCTACGATAATTATGCCAAAAATAATCGCCGTATTGGTTGAGGACTTGTATCAGGTCTTGGAAGTCTGGTATCCAATTTTGCGGCTAAAGGAAGAGGGTTTTGAGGTTTTATCCGTCGGCACCGGAGGAAAAAGTACCTATCGCAGCAAGGAAGGCTACGAGATCACGGTGGATACGGCTATTGACAAGATAAAGCCGCAAGACTTTTCCGCAGTCATCATCCCCGGCGGTTATGCCCCGGATATCTTAAGACGCTACCATAAGGTCATTGCTTTTGTAGGAGAAATGTTTAATGCCGGCAAGATAGTGGCAGCTATCTGCCACGGCGGATGGATTTTGGCCTCGGCTGATATTTTAAAAGACAGGAAGGCAACCTGCTTTTTTGCCATTAAAGATGATATTATCCATGCCGGCGCACGCTATGTAGACGAGGAAACGGTAGTGGACGGCAATCTCATTACCGCCCGCAAACCCGAGGATTTGCCGGCCTTCTTGAAGGCAATCATTGCCAGCCTCAACCAGACCTGATCCTTCCGAAGAATATTCATCGCAAAAAAAGGCTTAAAAAAGGGAGCGCGATATGGATAGTAGGCAAAAACGTAATTTCGCTTTCCTCGGTCATGCCCAAAGCGGCAAGACTTCCCTCGCCGAAAGCATTTTGGCTATAACCGGCGCAGCCTCCCGCAAGGGATCGGTGCTGGAGGGCAACACGGTAAGCGATTACGCTGCCGACGAGATAGAGCGCAAGATCTCCATCAATCTGGGTCTTATGTATGTCAATTTCCAGAACCATCGGATTCAATTTATTGACACTCCCGGATACGCTGATTTTATCGGCGAGGTAATCGCCGCGTTAAAGGCCGTGGACGCGGCCGTGGTAGTGGTGGATGCCGCTTCGGGTGTTGAGGTGGGCACGGAAAATGTCTGGGGACGCTTGGAAGAATTACACCTGCCACGGCTTATCTTCGTCAACAAAATGGACAAAGACGGCGCGGATTTTGCGGGTGTTCTTGGACAGATAAAGGAGCAGCTAAGTTCCAAGGCCGTGGTAGTTGAAGATTTGTCTGCCTCCGAAGTCATCGAGACGGTTGCCGAGACCGACGATAAATTATTGGAAAAATATCTGGACTCTGGAACGCTTTCTACGGAAGAAATAATTCCCGCGCTTAAGAAGGCGGTGTTGGAAGCCAAGATTTTCCCGGTCTTAAAAGGCTCGGCGATTACCGACGAGGGAGTAAAGGATTTGTTGAGCGCGATTATCAATTATCTGCCTTCTCCTTTAGAGCGGCCAGAGATTAGCGTTGAGGATGCAATTAAGAAAGAGACCAAGGTCATCACCCCTTCAGAAGATGGGGCTTTAAGCGGGTTGGTGTTTAAAAACCTCTCCGACCCTTATGTGGGCCAGTTGTCTCTGCTCAGGATATTTTCCGGAAAACTTTTGGCAAACAGTGGCCTCTACAATGTTAATAAAAAAAGTAAGGAAAGGATCGGCCAAATCTATATTATGCAGGGCAAGGAGCAGGTTGGCGTTGAGGCAGCCGGTTGCGGGGATATTGTGACTTTGCCGAAGCTGAAGGACACCGCGGCCGGGGATTCTATCGGCGAAGAGAAAAATCCTCTACTGTTTGCCCCGCCGGTTTTCCCGGAGCCGGCGATTTCCTTTTCGGTAAAGCCCCGCACCCGACAGGACGAGGAAAAGATCTCGCCGAGCTTAGCCAAGCTTACCGCCGAGGATTTGACCTTTAAGACCTCCCGCGACGCCGAGACCAAGGAGATGATTATCTCTGGAATGGGCGATTTGCATCTTAATGTAATGGTGGACCGTTTAAAGCGCAGGTTTAATGTTGAGGTGGATTTGGGTGTCCCTAAGGTTCCTTATAAAGAAACGATTACCAAGACCGCGCGGGTGCAGGGAAAATTCAAGCGCCAGTCCGGCGGCCGCGGCCAATACGGGGATTGCTGGATTGAGATCGAGCCTTTGCCTAAGGGCGGCGGTGATTTTGAATTCGTGGACAAGATTTTCGGCGGCGCCATTCCCCGCAACTACATCCCGTCGGTGGAAAAGGGCGTTCGGCAGGCCATGGCTGAAGGCGCCTTGGCCGGTTATCAATTGGTAGGGGTAAGAGTGATTTTAGTGGACGGCTCTTTTCATCCCGTTGATTCCTCGGATATCGCCTTTCAGATTGCCGGGGCAATGGCCTTAAGAAAAGCAGTTATGGAGGCTGGCCCGGTTCTTTTAGAGCCGATAATGGAGGTAGGGATATTTCTCTCTGAGGAATTTATGGGCCAGATTTCCGGTGATTTAAATTCCCGGCGCGGCCGGATAATGGGAATGGAGAGCAAGGGCAAGCTGCAGCAGGTAAAAGCGCAAGTGCCGCTTTCGGAAATGTTTACTTATGCCAATGACTTGCGTTCAATGACCGGAGGCCGCGGCTCGTATACAATGCGGTTTTCCCACTACGAGCAGGTTCCGCAAAAGATCGCCGCGGGTATTATCGCCCAATATCAGGCCAAGAAAAAGGAAGAGGAGACGCAATGAAAATTGCGGTATTCGGTCTGGCGGAATTTCCCCTTGGCAAAAAGATTGTCCCGGACGAGCGTTTGGATAAGCTTACGGAAATGGCTCACCCCGCCAAGACCACTTATATTTCCGTAGAATTGGTTGGTGAAGAGGGGATAAAGACTGCGGACGCGGTCATTTGTGGCGACGGGAAAAAGACAGATTTGGTGTTAGAGGATTTGGAATTATTAGAAAGCCGCCTGAGTCGGGTTGCCGAAGGCGACGAAAAGAATTTTCTGCTGCGCTGCCAGCAGGAATTGGAGAAGGAAACTTTAATCAGCGAGCTTAATTTAAATGAGGTAGAGCAGAAAATCATCGCCGAGCTCGCTTTAGTAACTGCCAAGCCAGTGCTTTTCTTGTCTGAAGAGGAATCCC
>JBMONJ010000200.1:0-3735 GCA_049324655.1 Candidatus Omnitrophota bacterium
TTGGACATTAAACTTTTGGTATATCTCTTATTGCTTCTCTGGACGCAGCAACGGAAAAAATATTACTTCCCTTATCGACGCAGAATCGGTCAGCAGCATCGCCAGCCGGTCAATGCCAATTCCCAAGCCGCCGGCCGGCGGCATACCGTACTCCAAGGCATTCAAGAAATCCTCGTCGAGCCGGCCCTCGGGATTGTCCTTTAAATCTTCGCTTAAGCGGCTTCTCTGCTCAAGGGGATCGTTTAACTCGGAATAGGCATTAGCCACTTCCATTCCGGCAATAAACAGCTCAAAACGCTCGGCCAAAAGCGGATTATCTTCTCTGGCCTTGGCCAGCGGAGAAAGCGAGGTGAAATAATCTATGAAAAAGACCGGACTGGAATAGCCTTCCTCCTGCAAATGGTCCTCGACTACTTTTAAAAGCGCACAGCGGGAAAGTCGCTCCCTATCCGCCACCTCAATCTTGTGCGCGGCAAGTTTCTTTAAGATTGCAGCCTTATCGTCGTCGGAATTAATGTCAAATTTCTCTTTTACTACTCCGGCAAATGACTTTCTCGGCCACGGCGGGGTGGCGTCAATTTCTTTTCCCTGATAAGTGAATTTAAAGGCGCCGAATAATTCTTGGCATAAGCCGCAGACAATCTCCTCGGTCAGGGCCATCATATCCTCGTAATTGCCAAAGGCCTGATACACCTCGAGCATAGTGAATTCGGGGTTATGGCGGGTGGAGACGCCCTCGTTTCTGAAGCTGCGGTTTATCTCATAAACCCTTTCTAAGCCGCCGACGAGGAGGCGCTTTAAATATAATTCCGGAGCGATTCTTAAGAAGACCTCCATCTCAAATTCACTGTGAAAACTTTTAAACGGCTTGCCTCTTGCGCCGCCGGCAATGGGGTGCAGCATTGGGGTCTCGACTTCTAAAAAGCCTTTGGAATCCAAGAGCCGGCGGATAAATGAGATTATCTTTGACCGCCGGCGGAAGTGCTCGCGCACCTTAAGGCTGGCAATAAGATCAACATAACGCTGGCGAAATCTTATCTCGACATCCTTAAGGCCGTGCCATTTTTCCGGCAGGGGGTTTAAGGACTTGGATAACAGGGCGAGGCCCACGGCCTTCACTGTGGCCTCGCCCGTCCTGGTCCTAAACAATTCTCCGTCAACGCCCAAGACATCGCCGATATCCAGCAACCCGTAAATCTCCCAGTCCTTTGGCGAAAGAATATCCTGTTTAATATAAACCTGAATTTTGGCAGAAACATCCTCTATATCTAAGAACGCGGCCTTGCCATGCTGGCGAATAGCCATAATCCTGCCGGCAATGGTAACCTTCTCGCCTTCCTGAAAATTTTCTAAAATCTTGGCAATACCGCAAGTAGTCAGAAACCGGCTGCCAAAAGGCTTAATCCCTTTTGCACGCAGGGCCTGTAAATGATTAAGCCGCTGTTGACGGATTTCCTTAAGTTCCATGATTCACGAAAGCATATTACGCTAATTGCCGCTAATGATTCGCGGTAATTAGCGTTCTCAAATTAGCGGAAATTAGTGTCTCAACGCTGTTATTTATGGTTCATTATATCGGAGAAAAATCACACTGTCAACACATTCAAAATCGCCGTAACCAGTTATGATTTAAAAGGGTTTGAAAAAAACGGAAAACAAAAGGCGGGTTAAATAGCGAGAAGGCAAATGCCCTTTTTATCGGCGAGGGCCACACTAGCTTCTTTATCCAAAAACAGGGTCTTGTGGGCTTCTACGGCAAGGCAGCTGACCTTGGCCTTGATAAGATTTCTCATTGTCCGCAAACCAATTACCGGAATATCAAAACGCATATCCTGTTTGGGTTTGCTGACCTTAACCGCTACTGCTGCGCCCTTGCCTAATCTGCCGCCGCGAAGGATAGTCGAGTCTGTACCCTCCAAGGCCTCAACCGCCAAGACTGCTTTTTGTTTGACCACTACGGTCTGCCCGATATCGAAATAAGCCACGGCCTTGGCGATTTCCTTGCCGAAACGGATATCTTCCCATTCGCCTTCGCTGGGAGAGCGCCGGGTAAAAACGCCGGAAGGACAAAGATAATCATCCAACAGCGTGGTAGAATCCATAAGCTCCATTCCCAGCGAGGCCAGTCTGCCGGCCACCGCGGAGAAAATCGTGTCCGCCTTTTTATTGTGAAGGCCGGCAAAGAGCTCTTTTAATTCATCATCCGGAAACAGGCGCGGGTCAAAAAGATTGCACGGCGAGACCTGTCCGGCCATAATCACCTTTTTAATGCCTTGCGCCTGAAATATCTCAAAGAGCTTTTTTAATTCTCCGGCCCTAACCCAGAAGAGTTTATCGACGAGAAAACCCACCTGTCGCAGGGTGTCGCCGCGGATACCCACGGCTACAACCTTCAGACCTTTCTCTCGTGCGGCTTTGGCAAAGAGTAAAGGAAACCTGCCGTTACCGGCGATTAATCCTATTTTATCGTAGGCCATTTTGTTCCTACCAGTTGAACACAATATCCTATTCCCAAGTACTGGGACGAGTTAATTTAACTCCGCCATCTATGGTTATTTCGTCTTCAAATTGACTAGTAAATAGATGCTTCTCCTTCAATTTCATGTGAAAGTCAACTACTTGTTTTAGTTCTTCCGCTCGCCTCCCTATGGGGATTACCAAACCAATTCGTTTTACGGGAAAAGTGTCTTTCACAGCTTTTATTGCCGGTATCAAGTCGCTGTCCCCAGACACAATTATTGCGGTATCCCATAAATCCTGAACTGCTGTTTGAAAAAGCTTGATAGCGATATTGACATCGGTCTGCTTTTCTTCAAAAGTCTTGCACTGTTTATGGCAGACGCGACAGATTTTATCGGCGTATCTAAAAGCACCGAAGACTACCTCAACACCAACAAACTGCAATGCCCTCACATATGTCTGATGCTTAACCAGCTTAACTTGGTCCTAAGTAAGGAGTGATAAAAATTAAAACCGTCGACAAAAAAGGCTATTCTATTCATAGGATAATAAAAAACCCGAACTCACGAGAAGTTCGGGGCCAGCAAGATACAAGATCTTACTGGGATGATGTTTTTATTTATACCGCAAAAGATTCTTCGCGTCAATATTTTTCTTTCCACTTAAAGTATAGCACATAAATCTGCTGCTTTAAAAGACCATGCATCTATTTCTTTACTACGAAAAAGTATTTATCCTTTGCACTTACTCTTGTTTTCTCATTTTCTAATTTATTCAATACTTCTTTGGGATTTGGAAAAAATTTCTTTAGAAGGATGAAATAAATTTTCCAACCTATACCATGTTGTTTCTCACAATTTCCTATTTTTTCTGGATCACTCATTTGGTCCTCCTGAGTGACCCGGGAAATATTTTTTAAAAGTCACTGGCTAAAATAAACCGCCTTAAGCTACATGCACCACCGTCTCACCGATAAGGCATTTTGTCAGACCTCAAAAAGCCCATTGATGGTGATTGATCTAAGCGTCGAAATTGTCCGGCTCACCATCTCTCAGGTCATCCAGAACGAAATTGAGGGACACGCTAAACCGTCAACGACAAATCCCACGCTCCGAAGTCTCAACAAATTTTACAAGATGCGCAATCGGTTCCGAAGGCGCAATTTCCTTCTTTATTTCTTCGAGGGCGTGGGAAATAGTCAGCCCCTTGCGAAAGAGAATCTTAAACGCCTGCTTTAAGCCTTTAATATCCTCCTCGGAAATTCCGGCGCGCTGT
>JBMONJ010000201.1:0-3672 GCA_049324655.1 Candidatus Omnitrophota bacterium
GTATGCCTGTTAAAATAAGCACGGCGCCAACCCTCGCAAGAACAGAAATTTTATCTTTTATATCTGGCATAAATCCGCAATTCTATTCAACCTTCGTAAAAATCTGCGCCGTCTTCGATAGCAGCTCATCGTAAAATGCCTTCGAAGAACGCCAAAGCGCAGTCTCCTTAGGATTCGTCTCTGGATTCTCGCGCGGGTCCTCGATGCTTTCTTGTATTGAGAATTTAGAACGACGGGCCAAATCGATTATCTTGGGTTGAAAAAGCGGCTGCGTCTGCGCATCCAGCTCTACCCTCACCACCGGAGAAACCAACGCGTTCTTATTGATTGCCACTACCCTTGCAATCTCTCCGGTATTAAGTCTCGTCCAGCAGCCCACCGGATAGAAACTAAATTTTCCAATCAAGGTCTTCACCAAGGAATTATCAAAAAATCCCTTCTCGTCCAAATCGATTATTTCTACCAGCGCCTTGTAAGGGTCTAATCTGTGGCGATAGCTGCGGGCATGCATAAGGCTTTCATAGACGTCCGTTAATCCTATCACCTTGGAAAACTCCGAGATTTCATTGGCAAGCTTCTTATCAGGATATCCCGAACCGTTCAGGCGCTCATGATGCTCGGAGATGACCCTGGCAATAATGTCGTTTAGTTCCCCTCCTGTCTTCTTTGAGAAGAACTCTGCGCCCCACGCTGGGTGCTGTCTTATTATTTCATATTCGTCTTCGCTACACTTCTCGTGCTTATCAAGAATCTCTCGAGGAACCTTGCCCATGCCTATATCATGGAGAAGCGCGGCAGTAGCCAATTTAGACAAGCGGTTTTCATCATAGTCTAATTCTATCGCCAAAAGAATCGAGAGTATCGCTACATTGAGAGAATGCGGATAAAGGTAATGATAGTCCTGGGGATAGGCCTTGCTGGTCAGCGCCCAAAGACTATTAGGATTTTCTTTCAATCTATTGACCAGTTGCCCGGATAAGGAGGTGAACATCCCAATATCGAAAGCCTCATTATTACTGCGCAACCGGTTAAAGGTGCTCTCTAACCACATGATGCAGGTTTTGTAAAGACACAAGGACTCTGGCTCATCTAAGTCTATGTCTCTCATTTGTTCCATAGCCAGCGCTTCATCAGTCTTATCCTTAAGAAGGCGGGGTTGCTCTTGCGGTTTATCTAATCCGCCAAGGGACGCGGTTACTTCCTCGTTTAAATTGACGGTCGTCTCCTCCTGAAGCATCCCCCCCTCAAGCGCCGGTATCCCGGAATACTCCAGGCTGCTTAAGATATCCGCTTCATTTATGGATTTGCTTTTTTGCTGCGCCCCCAACAAAAGGGCGATGTCGCAAATCTGGTTTATCCGGCGAGGAATACCGCCGGATTTTCTATAAATCATCTCAATTGCCCCCTCGGTAAAGATAGGTCCCTTAGCCCCCGCCACCGTTAGGCGATGGAAGATATATTTAGTAACCTCCTCCCTCTCTAAGCCGATTAGATGAGAAAAAAAACTTACCCTCTGTAGAAACTGTCGATTGTGGTTTATAGTCTTGATAAGCTCCGGTTGTCCGATTACAAGTAGGGTGAGCAAAAACCTCTTGTTGGCCTGAAAATTCAACAATAATCTCATTTCTTCAAATACTTCCATATCCTTTATCAGATGCGCTTCATCGATTATAACTACGGTATGCCTGCCGTCTTTCATATTTTGGGTCAGGATGTCTCTAATGCTTTCTACTAGGAAATCAGACAAAAGGTCGGCCTTGGTATCGGGCAGATTTACCGCGCCCAAAGAACTGGCGAGAGTCCGCAAAAATTCAAGGCGGGAAAACTGCGTGTGGGTTATTAAGGCAACTTGATATCCCCCTAAGGAATGCAGGTCATTTAATAACGCTTGGGCCAATAAGGTCTTACCGCAACCGAATATCCCGGTTAGAACTCCGGCGCCCATTTTTTCTTGCGCCGCATAAATCAGTTTGCTAAAGGCCTCTTTATGCTTAGGGGCAAAATATAAAAAAAGGGGATCCGGCGTGTTACAAAACGGCTTCTCTTTTAATCCCCAGTATCCTTCATACATAGGTTATTTATCGTCGGTAGAAAGCCTCTCCCTTAAACACAAATCATGTCCTAATACCTTCCCTGCCCGGATACCGGTACCCTGCGGCTTATCCCAAGTTGCGCTGCCTTTGACAATTATGCCATCCCTCCAGTGGCCATCCTTCCAAAGCCAGAGGTCTCCGTAATCGTTATATTCGAGCTCGTGAATTACATGGCCATAAGGCCGCCCTCTCCAACGCTCGATATAACCCTCGTCTTGAAAGGTAAGCCACATAAAGGGATTAAAGTTATAAGATATCGGTTCATGTAAATGGTCAACTGCCGTCCTTCTTTCGCCCCAAATTCTCACCCACCCCTCGGGCTCCATCTCTACATCCGCGATATCCATCTTTAAGGCCCGGCAGATAAGCCACCTTATCCGTGAATCCTTGTAAGCGCCCGGCTCGATAAAGACAAAATAATAAATTAGAATGGTCATCGCCAGAAGAAGAAATTCCGAAGACCAGAAAAAACATAACCATTCGCGGTAGGACAAAAAATCCGTAATATTTCTTGCGATTCTCCTAAAGGCCTCCTCGAGTGGCAAAAGACGTTGCTTAACTAAAATCGGCTTTATCTTTCCGTTGGGGCCTGAACTGATTCTATACTTAAGGGTCAGGCCTCCTTGCTTATAAATAAAATTGCCCTCGCCATCCGCATTTCCCACATACGGATTTATCTCGAGGGCCGCTTTTATCTTCTTAAGTCTTAGCTTGCCGGTGATTATGGCGACAAGCTCAACAACCAGAAATAGGACAAGGATTTGAACCGCAATCCCGAATAAAAATGCCAATACTACAAAGACAAAAGAAACGGAAGGATTATAAGTTTTGAAAATGGACATTTTTTAGGCATCCCACTTTTACCGATAGAACTCTTGCCTAGGCTGTCCATAGTTGTCAATATAGATTAAATTATAACAATATAGGGGAGAACTGTCAATGCAAAAGGCCTTTTTTGTGCTATATTTTTATTAGGAAGTATAATATAATTTTGGAAGGAAAATATGAAACTGTCAAATAAAGGATTTACCTTTCCGGAATTACTCTTGGCAGTGACCGTCTTGGTCATTACGCTCGCCGGGCTTTTGACATTTTTTATCCAGTGTGTATTTTTAAACGAGACCAACCGTAACCTCTATATTGCCAACAGCCATGCCCAATTTGTATTGGAAGACATAAAGAACACGACCTTTAGCAGCATCATGACTAACATTGACAGCGGTTACTGGGACTGGAATACGGCAACCATAAATTCCAAGGGTTTAACCGCCTTACAAAACGAGTCCATTGATACGCAGGGAAGCGGCAGCGAGCTTTTGGATGCGATAGTAACCGTTACTTGGCAGGAGCGCAACGGAAGAAACCGCAGTAGCAGCTTGGAAACCTTACTGGGGAACTCATGAAAGGGATGACTTTAGTCGAGGTCTTGATTGTAGCTTTTGTCTTTAGTTTAATAGCCGGCGGATTATATGTAATTTTGCAGGCCGGGGTTTTAACTCATTATACTGATTTGGGGGTGTTGGATTTACAGCAACAAGCGAGGAATGCTATGGACTGGATGGTGCGGGAAATGAGAGAG
>JBMONJ010000202.1:0-3647 GCA_049324655.1 Candidatus Omnitrophota bacterium
AGCGCTGGCAATGGTGCCGGGGGTGTCGCGCGCCGCGGCCACCATTATCGGCGGTTTGGCGCTGGGATTAAAGCGAAAGACGGTAGTGGAATTCTCTTTCCTGCTGGCCGTACCCACGATGGTGGCCGCGGCGCTGTTTGATTTATCCAAAAGCGCCTTTGCCTTTTCCCGACAAGAATTCGCTCTTTTGGCCGTCGGCTTTCTGGTTTCTTTTCTCGTGGCAATGCTGGCAATCAAGTTTTTGCTGCGCTATATCCAGCGGCATTCGTTTATTCTTTTTGGAGTGTATAGGATTTTAGCGGCGGCGGTGTTTTGGATGGCGTATCGTCGATAAAGCAAAAATCAAAATGTAAAAATCAAAATGTAAAAATCAATCCTTCGACTACGCTCAGGATTGATATTTGATTTTTGATATTTTATTTTGGAGTCAGCGCAATGAAAGTCAAAATTTATTACCATCACACCGACTCTGGCGGGGTGGTGTATTACGCCAATTACCTCAAGTTCTTTGAAGAGGCGCGCACCGAGTTCTTCGCGCAAAAGGGGTTGCCGCTAAATGAGCTCGCGGCAAAGGGCGTAATGTTTGTGGTAGCCCGTCAGGAAGCGGTTTACAAATTCCCCGCGCGCTACGCGGATATCTTGGACATCGAGACCCGACTTCAGAATGTCTCGGCGGTCAGGCTGGAATTTGTTCATGAAAGCAAAAATCAGGACGGCAAATTGATTTGCGCGGGCAAGGCGGTTTTGGTCTGCGTGGGCAGAGATTTTCGTCCGCAGCCAATACCCGACGCAGTCAAAAACCAGATGGAGGCAGAGAATGCGTAAAATGAGCTTAAGGCGCAGGTTGATGACCATATTTGCTATTTCTTCGATTTTGCCGATCTTAGTCGCTTTCTATCTTAATTATGAAAGCGTGCTCAGCGGCTCATTGCGCACCAGCATTTTTCTTTTTATCTCTACTGTCTTAAGTACCTTAAGTCTTTTTCTGCTTCGGGATGTGATCTCGGGAAAGACTTAAGCGTTTTTTTGCCTTGCCTTTTGAATTTGTTCGTGATATAAATTAAGACCAATAAAAAAATTTTAACGCAGATTTTCACAAATCCAACGCAGATTCCCGCAGATTTTATCGTCGATAATCTGTGAGCATTTGTGTGCCTGCCTGACGGCAAGGCAGGCAATCTGTGGAAAACAGTGTTCAGTGATTTTTTAACATTACCAAAAGAGGAGTTCTTCAACCATGAGCCTCACACACCTTAACGATAAGAATTTTAAAGAGGAAGTTCTGGATGCGGATTTGCCGGTCTTAGTAGATTTCTGGGCCGACTGGTGCTCTCCGTGTAAAATGCTCACGCCGGTCATCGAAGAAGTCGCCGAGGAATTTGCCGGCCGTTTAAAGGTCGCCAAGTTAGACATTGACGCGGGCAAGGTAACGGCTACCAAATACGGCATTATGTCTATTCCCACCTTGATAATTTTTAAGGGCGGCAAGGCGGTTGACCAAGCCGTCGGGGCTTTAAGCAAGCGCGACCTCGTGGCTCGCATAAAGGAGAACCTTTGAAAGTTTTGAAAAATCCATTCGAACGCTAATCTCCGCTAATTAAAGCGCTGATGACCACTAATTTATTAGCGGAAATTAGCGCTCTCAAATTTGTGGTAATTAGCGTTAAGGTGCTTTTTCAGCAATTTCATATTTCAAAAATCATCATAAAAAATGCCCACACCCAAAAGGATTTTCATCGCCGCCACCCATCAGAACGACGGCAAGACCACCATTTCCCTCGGTTTGATCTTTAATCTCATCGAGAAGTTTAAAAACATTGGTTTTATCAAGCCCATCGGCCAGCGTTATCTTGAGGAAGAAGGACAAAAGATCGACGAGGACTCGGTATTGATCGAAAAGGTCTGCGAGCCCTGCGGGGTAAAGTGCGCGGTCAAGGATATGAGCCCGGTGGCCGTGGAAAGGGGCTTTACCGAGAAATACATCGTCAATCCGCAGAGGGAGGACATTACCCGTCAGATACAAGAGGCCTTTATCCGTGTGGGTAAAGATAAAGATTTGGTGATCATCGAAGGCACCGGACACGCTGGCGTGGGCAGCGTATTCGATCATTCCAATGCCAATGTAGCCAAGCTCTTGGATTCCAAGGTGATTTTGATTTCTTCCGGTGGAATTGGCCGGCCTATTGACGAGATAGTCTTAAACCGGGCCTTGTTTGAAAAGGAAGGCGTGGAGCTTTTAGGGGTGATCATTAATAAGGTCATCCCCGAAAAATATGACAAGGTGAAGAGGCTCGTGCAGGAAGGCTTGAGGCGCAAAGGCGTGGAGCTCTTGGGGGTTATCCCGTATTATCCATTCCTTAGCGCGCCAACTATTGCGCAGATCTTGGAGGAAACCAATTTTAAGCTGCTTTGCGGCAAAGAATCGCTTTCTAACCGGGCACAGAATATTATCGTCGGGGCAATGGAGCCGCATGACGCCTTGAATTATGTCAAGGATCACAGCCTAATCATCACTCCCGGAGACCGCGATGACATCATTATGACGGTCTTAAGTTTCTATTTTACCCAAATCAAGGACCGGGATTTTACCGTCGCCGGCATAATCTTAACCGGCGATATGCTGCCGCACCAAAGGATAACGGAAATTATCAAAAGCTCCGGCATACCCGTGCTCTTGGCAAAAGAGGATACCTATACGGTCGCGGGCAAGGTGCATGATTTGACGGTAAAGCTGCTGCCGCAGGATAAGGAAAAGATTGAGATTGTAATTCGGATGGTTAGGGAATTTGTGGATTTTGACCGCGTAGTAAAGGGGATGTAAATATGTTGGAGATAATCAATACGCTGCGCCAGAAGGCGAAGCAAAACTTAAAAACCATTGTCCTGCCCGAAGGCAATGACCCGCGGGTCAGGCAGGCAGTGGAGATAATAGCCAGCGAGAAAATCGCTAAGACGATTGTTTTAAGCCCGGAAAATTTAGATCCGCAAAAATATGAGGCCTATGCGCAGGAATATTTTGAGTTAAGAAAACACAGAGGTTTAAGTCTCACCGAGGCCAAGCAAATGCTCAAAGACCCTCTGTATGTCGCGGCGATGATGGTCAAAATGGGCGATGCCGATGGGTTTGTGGCTGGCGCAGCCAACACCACGCCGGATGTAGTACGCGCCGCCATTCATTGCTTGGGTGTGGACTCCAAGATCGGTTGCGCATCGAGCAGCTTCATTATGGTAGTTCCGGATTGCGATATGGGTTGGGGAGGGACTTTTGTTTTTGCGGACTGCGGGGTGATCCCTTTTCCTACGGCGCAGGAGCTCGCGAGTATTGCCTTGGCCACCGCCGACTTGGCCAAGACCGTATTGAAGGTGGCCCCCAAGGTCGCGATGTTGAGTTATTCCACCAAAGGTTCGGCAAAGGGTGAGTCAGTAGGGAAAATTCGCGAGGCCATCGCGCTGGTCAAGAATGCCGCGCCGGACTTGATTATTGACGGAGAATTGCAGGTGGACTCGGCGATTGTCTCTGAGGTGGCGAAATTAAAGGGCGGCAATGATATTTTAAATGGCGAGGCCAATGTACTTATCTTTCCTAATCTTGATGCCGGCAATATTTCCTACAAATTGGTGAACCGCTTGGGCCACGCCCGGGCCAT
>JBMONJ010000203.1:0-3631 GCA_049324655.1 Candidatus Omnitrophota bacterium
GCCTCTTCAATAACCGGCGTGCTGGTAATAATCTTCTCTTCGGCAGAAAGGATATCTCCGTAAGGTCCGTAGAATTGCTCGGTCAGGGCAGCCAAGGCCGTGGTGCGGTTTTGCACCCTCACCGTGGCCGTCGCCATATACACCGGCGTCTGCAGATTGTTGTACACGGCAGTGGCAACCACCACGGAAATAAAGGCAAAGAGTATTATATATCTTCTTTTTTTGATTACCCGCCAGTAATCGCGGATGTTTAAATCATACTGTGCCTGCGCCATATGAATATTATTTCTTGGTGCTGGTTCCCATCCGGATAGTCTTTATCGCCCCCGGAGCTGAGGATGAAGTGAGCAACGGACTAATCAACTGCGTAAGGACATAAGAGAGATTGGAGATGTGCGAGATAGGCACATATACCACCTCTCCGCCGTCGAGTACTGCATTTTGCGACAGGTCTGCCTGTTTCATAGCCGCCAACACATTGTAAGCCCGGGCGCTGGGCTCTTTATCGCGGTAATCAATAACTACCACATTCTTCAAAATGGCATCGCGGGTATAACCCTGCGCCGCAGCGATTGCATCCAATATACTGAACTTGCCGGTAATCTCATATACGCCCGGCTGGGCCACCGCGCCGAAAACCATAACCTTTCTGCCGCCGAATTCCGTAATGGTGATTGTCACTTCGCAGTCTTTGACCAGCGTGAGGACCTTTGCTTTTATGTCTTTAGTCAACTGAGGCAGGGTGCGACCCCGCGCCTCTAATTCTCCCAAAAGCGAAATACTAATTCTGCCGTCCGGGCGCACGGTCTGTTCTCCGCTTAAATCGTCTATCTTGACAAAGGGCAAGTCAACAATCTTGCCGGTGTATCCTGCGCCATAAACCATGGCGCCGAACTGCTTGACCATAACCGAGACCTGCGGGTTCTTGATGTAATCTTTTAACTTATCCGCCAAGACCCGCTGCAGCTCTTCAAGGGTCATCCCCTCGGCCTTTAAATCGCCCACCAAGGGATAAGAGATTTTGCCGTCGGGCCGGACAATTACATCCTTTAAAAGATCCGGCCATTGCCAGACTGAAATCTCCAGCGTGTCGCCTTTGCTGATAAGATATTCCTCGGTGGAGTCGGTCTTTCTCTCTGCGGGCCTAAGAATTTTCCATACCGTGATATCCAATACATCGTCTTCGCCAACGACATATTCGGGTGGTTTGGGCATAACCGTTTCTGATTTCGGAGGGTATTGTTTCTGAAGTTCCTTAAGGGTAAGTTCAATAGCCTTGTCTTTACGGCTTAAAGGAAAGGCAAAGACAGCGGGCCAAAACAAATTCCCCGCCGCAAAAACGCAAAATGCCGCAACAGCGCAAAGTTTTATCCTGCCCATTATCTTACCAGCCTCCTCACTTCATTCTCAAAATATTTCTTTACATCTTTCCAAGACGCCTTTTTCAACATCTTGGGCATCGCCGTCATTTCGGCGTCTGCAAAATAGACTAAACTTTTCTGAATATGTACGAGGTTAGAGGCCAAGGTTCCGTACTTACGGTCATAAAGCGATAATATTTCTTTCAAGGATATGCCTTTTTGACATATAAAATAAAGATCTATAAAATCCCTTTTAATCCCTCTTGTGCTAATAGCGTCTATTTTCATCGCCGCAATATCCCGTAAATCAAGAATATTTATCCCAAACAGAGATTTAAAGGGAAACAAAACGCGATATTTATAGACAAAGATACTAAACTTTATTTTTTCAAACTCGCCTAAAATAGTCCCCCAGCTTTGTCTGTCTAATCTGAACTCGCCTATATTTTTTAACGAATGGACCAGCTCCTTAGCATTAAATTCTTGAAGGGTAAAGAAAGCTAAATCAATAGAAATCCGGTGCCCTATTTGCAAGGCGCAGGCTGTTCCGCCCGCCAAGTAGGCATTATCCAGCAAATGCGATTGGCCTAATATGGCCAATGCATTTTTCGTATTTCCAAATAAGGTTTCTGCAAACATAGGATTTTCCTCTTGTTAATGTTAAAAACAATAGCCCAGAAATTTGCGCTTTGGGGTGAAACGCTGCGATAATGAAATAATATATCTTCAATCTGTTCTTTACTAAATCTTCTTTTCATCCAATTAACCGCCTTTTCATCGCCATATTCAAGCAGTCTTGCCAAGACATCCTGAGAATGTGCTCCCAAGTCTATATCTTTAAACTCCACATCCCAGAAATATTTTTTTAAAAATCCCGGCAGTGTTTTCATATTCTGCTCATCTTCTCGCGAATCAATCTTAGAGGATATCCCTGCTTTATCAGCTCCTGCACCTGCGGCAGGCGCTTTCTGACTTCCTCGGCATCATATAACCGCTTATTGCCTTTTCTGCCGACCACTGCAAAGAACCCTAAATTAGTATAATGAGTAAGGGTGGGATAAGAAATGCGGTATCTGCCCACAATATCTTTTGAAAGCACTAGTTTTTTTGACATATTGCCCCCAACTTAATGCAAGTGCATTAAGTAATTCACCATAGATAAGTTTATCAAATAAGTTTCTCTTGTCAAGCCTTATGTGCGATTTTATAATATATTTATGACGCTCTCAATCATTATCGTCAATCACCACGGCGCAGCTTACCTTAAGGATTGTCTGCGGTCAATATATTCGCAGGCCCCGGCTCTGGATTTTGAAACGCTGGTTATTGACAATCATTCGCAGGACCAAAGCCGGCTTATGCTTAAGCGCGATTTCCCCCAAGTCAAAACCATTTTTAATCAAAACAACTTGGGATTTGCCAAGGCCGTGAATCAGGGATTAAGGGTTGCGCAGGGAGAATACCTCCTCCTCTTAAACAATGACACCACAGTCCTGCCGCAGAGTCTTGAGCAGTTGGCAGACTTTATGGATTCTACGCCTCAGGCTTTGGCTGCCGGAGGAAAGGTCTTAAACCCGGACGGCTCTTTGCAATATTCCTGCCGCCGGTTCCCGGGAATTTGGACTTCCCTTTTTAACCGCCGCGCCATTTTTACCCGGCTGTTTGGGAAGAACCGTTTTTCTACCGGGTATCTAATGTCTGACTGGGATCACAATGAAGCCAGAGTGATTGACTGGGTATCCGCGTGCTATTTGATTATGCGCCGGCAGGCGATAGAAAAGGTTGGCTTATTCGACGAGAGATTTTTTATGTACTGCGAGGATGTGGATTGGTGCCTGCGGGCAAAAAAATTGGGTTTTAAAATATATTATTGCCCGCAGGCACCCGTCATCCACGCTACCCAAGGCTACGGCAAAAATCTCCTCTTAAAGATTTTCTCCCACCATCAAAGCATGTTTTACTACTACAGAAAACACCTGAGCCGCGGACTGATTATTGACGGGCTGGTTTTATCGGCAGTGGTTGTCCGGGCAGTCTTCGTGCTGCTATTGGAGATGCTGCGGCAAGTTGGCTATAAAGAAAGGATATCCTGCCAGCAATAATTGTATAACCCTCTTTGCAGGGGGAAACTGTCAGGCGACAGGGAAATGACGCCGGTTAACTGCACTAATTTACCCAAATCCTTTCTCGTTCTTATCAAGGATGAGGCGTGCCGGGAGGTTATGGTAGAGCTGGCTTTAATCTCAAAGAGAAATAATTTCTGATTTATT
>JBMONJ010000204.1:0-3628 GCA_049324655.1 Candidatus Omnitrophota bacterium
ATAGCGCCCTTTGAGCTACGCTCGCAATAAGTGTCCACTTTATCCCGCTAATAGTCTTGTGTTTTAGACTGGTCATAGGTTATCGGTTAATATCAAATGCCAAATGTCAAATAAATTTCAAATGTCCAATCCCAGGGGTCCACTTCACTGATTGTCTTATGCTTGAGAGAAGTCATAATTAAGAGGTTTCTTTAGGTTCCTTGAAGTTCCTTAAGGTTTCTTAAAGTTGCTTTCAAGGGTTGCGTTAGGTTGCCTTAGGTTGCTTTTTGTTGCGTAGGCGATCGCCCGGAACATTCCAAGTCCCTGCATTTTCCATCCGGTACATCGCCTTAAGATATTGCGTGCTTAAGTAACTTGCGCTGTGATAAAGCTTGGCAAATTTATCAAGTTCGTCTTTGGTGATCAAGTTGTCTTCAAAGCAATCTTCTATGTCTCCGCTAAGTTCCTCCAACGAGCCTTGGCTGATTTTAATACTATGCAGAAACTCTCCCAATGTTCCTTTCCGGTATCCTTCCCGGATATTCTGTTTTGCCGAGCGGGAAGCATCTCTCATCTGCGAAACTAAACGAAGATTGGACTTGGCGAAGCGTTCGGTCATCTTATAAATAAACCTTCGGATCTCACAGATATCCTGATAGAACTTCAGTTCTTCATAAGGCCTTTTATTTCCCATGCAACCTCAAGGAACCTGAAGAAACTTTAAGGAACATTAAGGAACCTTCTGAAATTGTAATCACTAACCGTTTGCAACACAAACCCGCTTGACGAAATCCGGACGGGAGTATATACTTATTAAACAGAACACACATAACGCACAGGAGGTAAAAATATGGCTTCCCTTACACTATCAATACCCACTGAAATCAAGCACAAGATGGATGAATTCATGTACATCAACTGTTCGGAGATCGCCCGCCGTTCCATCTTAAGCAAACTCCAATTGTTAAAGAAGATGGATAAGCTTCTTTCCAAGAGCACCCTTACCGAGGCAGACACCATCAAATACGGAAGAATGATCAAAAAGCGGCAATGGGCAAGGACAATCCGCCGCATGTCCCTTAGTCAAAGAGCTTGAAAAGGTAGAATATGCGCATTTATGTTGACACTTCCGTAATTAATGGTCTTTATACGAAGGATGAAAGAATTAAAGAGATTACTAAGCAGTTCTTTCATACCGTTAAGTTTGGCAATTACACTCTCTATGGTTCCGATATTGTCGCGGCAGAGATTGAGCATACTCCCGATATTGAGAAAAGAACACTTTTGACAGAGATTGTAGAGGCATACTCGGTTGAAATCCTCCCGATCTCTGGAGAAATTAGAACCTTGGCCGCGCACTATATAGAACATAAGATTATTCCGGCCAAATACTTGCCCGATGCATTGCATATTGCTTGCTGCGTGGTTCACAATATTCGGGTGCTGGTCAGCTGGAATTTTAAGCATATCGTTAAACATAAGACTCGAATTGAGGTAAATAAAATTAATCAGAAACTCGGTCTGCCGCAAATAGACCTTTGTTCTCCGGAGGAGCTATGAAGATGTCAAAGATAAAAGAGCCGGATTTTATGCAAGAGTTGCACAAGATCAGAGAAAAACTTTCCAAGAAATGGAGCCGCCTGCCTTCCCGCGCGCTGCTCGCAGATTTAAGCGAGTCCAGCCGATGGCTTAAAGCGCAACTGCGTTCCTCTTCCGCGAAATAACCGTCTGTTTTTCCCCTCGTTATTTGCACTTAAGTTTCTTCTTCCTCAACGACGCTAAAGCGAGGCTGGCAAGGCCAATTCCCATCATCGCAAGAGTCGCGGGTTCGGGGTTGATGTCGCCGCCGGATGGCGCGTCGGGAGTAGAGCTGCCGCCAGTAGTTGTGCCGCCTAAAGGCAAACTGCCGGATGAAGCGCTGCCGGAAGATGAGCCGCCCGACGAGGAACTGCCGGATGAAGAGCTGCCTGAGGCGGAAAAGGTGGCGCCGCTCATTCCGCAACCCGTGGTAAGCGTAAGCAGGATGAGAAGCGTTAAGGCGAGAAGTAGTTTGTTCATTGGGTTACTCCTTTCGAATTAAAGGTATCTATATATATAATCAGGGATGTGGTATTGGATATTCGTCAAAATATATCCCAACAGTTTCGCCTGCGCTTGCTTTAAGAGAGTCACGCTGTGCTCCACCACGCCCTTTTGCGTGCGGTTGGCTTGCACCACCATAACCACCCCGTCGGTCTGCGCGCCAAGAACTCCGGCGTCAGTAACCGGAATTATCGGCGGTGAGTCAAAAATCACATAATCGTATTTTTCCTTAAACTGGCTGATGAGGTTGTGCATTTTTGCCGAACCCAAAAGCTCGGCTGCATTGTGCGGAGGTTTGCCGGCGGGTAAAACCGTCAGGTTGGCAATACCAATATCCAAAAGGCAGTCGTCAACTACCTGGCCATTGGATAAAAGCTCGCTTAAACCGCCTTCGCTTTTTACGCCCAGATAGCGGGTGATGGTGGCGCGGCGCAAGTCGCCGTCCACTAATAAAATTTGTTTTTTGTTTAAATCTCTGGCCATAGAAATTGCCAGATTAATAGCCGTAATGGTTTTTCCCTCGCTGTGCGCCGCGCTGGTAATGGTCAAGGCCTTTAGCGGCTGTTTGGTTTTTAAGGCCTGCAAATTGGTGCGCAGGGTGCGGTATTGCTCGGCCACGGCGGATTTAGGGTCGTGCAGCGAGACAATACGCGGGTCAAAGGAGGAGTCCACCTTTTTTCTGGCAATGAACTGGTATTTGACATCCGCCTTTTGTTCGATTTTGTCCAAGCGCGCGAGTCTCTCTTGCGCTGCTTTCTTTAATGCGTCGGTAAGCTTACCCATTTTTGGTCTCCTTTTCAAAATATCTTTCCATCGCTGCATCATTAATAATGTTTTCGTTTATCGTTGGTTGTTCTGATACATATCCGCTCAGCAGCGCGCTGTCACAGAGCAAATTAATCAGCCGGGGAATGCCTTGGGAATGCTGGAAAACCGCCTCAATGGCCTTGGAAGTAAAAATTTCACAGCCATTTAAGCTGGCCAGCCGCAAACGGTGCTGGATATATTCTTCAGTCTCTTTGCGGTTAAGCGCGTTTAAGTGAAAATGCACGGCAATTCTTTGGCGAAACTGTAAGAGCCGCGGGTTTTCCAATTTCTTCTTGAGCTGCGGCTGGCCCAAAAGAATTATCTGAATCAGCTTTTCAGTCTCGGTTTCCAAATTGGAAAGCATCCTCACCTCTTCCATGGTAGAAGGTGAAAGATTCTGCGCCTCGTCAATAATCAGCACCACATTGATATCCTGTGCTAACTGATTAATCAGAAAATCATTCAGGCAGGACAGCAGTTTTTGTTTATTTCCCGAGCGGTGCTCAACTTCAAATTCCTCCAAAATCTGGGCAATCAATTCCTTAGGCGTGAGATGGGTATTGGTAATAATGCCCACCTTGGTATTAGGCTCTAGTTTGTTTAACAGCGCCCGGCTGACCGTGGTTTTGCCCGCGCCGATTTCGCCGGTGATGACTACAAACCCCTTTCTCTCGTTTATAGCGTAGATAAGGCTGTTTAACGCCTCGGTGTGCTTTTCACTCGGAAAAAAGAATCTGGAGTCCGGGGTCGTGTTAAATGG
>JBMONJ010000205.1:0-3625 GCA_049324655.1 Candidatus Omnitrophota bacterium
TGGAGGAGGCCAAGGACAAAATCCGTGAGATTTTATTCACCGATAAATTCAGCCGGCAATTCGATAAGTGGCTCGAGGGACTTAGAAAAAATGCCTATATCCAGATCAAATAATCCGATAGTGGGCATAACTATAGGCGATCCCAAGGGGATAGGGCCGGAGGTCACGCTCAAAGCCATCGGGCGCCTTAAAGAAAAAAAGGCGAGGATTGTGGTCATCGGCAGCGGTTCGGTCCTACGAAAACTTACCGGAGGAAAACTGCAGGGATTTGAGTTAGTGGATTTGGAAGATGCGTCTTGCCCGGCCTTCGCGTATTTAGAAAAGGCGGTTGCGCTCTTAAAACAAAAAAAGATTGATCGCTTGGTAACCGCTCCGGTAAGCAAGGCGGCGATTAATGCCGCAGGAATAAAATTTTCCGGTCACACCGAATATCTGGCTAAAAGATTTAAGGTGCGGGATTTTGCAATGTTGTTCGTGGCCGCAAAATTAAAGGTCGCCTTGGTTACCCGGCATATCCCTTTAAGAGAAGTTTCCCGACGGATTAGTCCGGAGCGGATAATCAAAACCGTTTTATTGACTGCAAATTTTCTTAAAAGACATTATCAGATTAAAGGGCCGCGTATTGCCGTCTGCGGCTTAAACCCCCACGCTGGCGAGGGAGGGCTTTTGGGCGAGGAAGAATTATCCGTGATGGCGCCGGCAATCCAACGGCTTAAGGCTCAGCTTAAGAATATTTACGGGCCTCTGCCGTCGGATACGGTTTTCCTGCCGGCTGCCCAGGGCAAGTTCGACGCAGTGGTGGCAATGTATCACGATCAAGCGATGATTCCGATAAAGACCCTTGCCTTTGCCAAGGCAGTCAATGTGACTTTAGGCCTTCCTTTTATCCGCACCTCGCCGGCGCACGGAACCGCCTTTGACATTGCCGGAAAGAACCTCGCCGATCCCGCCTCGATGTTTGAGGCCTTAAAACTGGCTATTCGCCTTTAATTATGGCTCATCCCAAGAAATCACTGGGACAGAATTTTCTGAATAATGCAAAAATCAGCCAAAGGATAATTCAATCCTGCGATTTGTCCTTAAGCGATGAGGTCTTGGAGATCGGCCCGGGAAGGGGAGCATTGACCCGTCAGCTGGCGCCTTTGGTTAAAAGAATCATTGCCGTAGAAATTGACCGGCGACTGTGCGAGCAGCTGCGCCAAGAGTTGAAATTCAATAACCTCGAAATTGTCTGCCAAGATATTCTGCGGTTTGATTTTTCCAAGGTTGCCTCCAAGCTTAAGGTCATTGGTAATATCCCGTATTATATATCTACGCCGATTATCAGCCATCTGTTAGGGAATAAGGGGAAGATAGACGCGATTTATCTTTCTCTGCAGAAGGAATTGGGCCTGCGGGCTGCGGCCTTACCCGGCGGCAAGGAGTATGGTGCGTTTAGTTGTTTCGTACAGCATCATACTGAGCCGGAAATCTTATTTCCCATAAGCAAAGGTTGTTTCTCGCCGCAGCCCAAGGTTGACTCGGTATTTGTAAGATTAAGGGTAAGGCCGCAGCCCTTAATTAAGGTGAAAGACGAGGAATATTTTTTCAAAATAATCCACGCGGCCTTCAGCCAGCGCCGCAAGACCCTCGGCAATGCCTTAAGCGCGCTCCTGCCTAAGAAGGAATTGCTCACCGGGCTTAAAGCTTTAGGTATTGACCCGGGTCTACGCGCAGAAAAATTGACGCTCGGAGATTTTGCCCGCATTGCGGATTATTTTTTACTTCGTAAGGTTGACTTTTGCGTCGGGGAATGATATATTGAACCAATTAAGGAAGTGAAATATGTTAGATATAAAATATGTTGCTCATCTGGCCAGGCTATACCTTTCTCAAGAAGAAGAGAAGCGGTTCAGCGGACAGTTGGCAGAGATCCTTAAATATATCAACCAGTTAAATGCGGTGGATATAACCGGCATTGAGCCGACTTCCCATGTCTTTCCGCAGAAAAATATCGTGCGGGAAGATGAGTTAAGGCCGTCGCTACCGGTAACCGAAGTGCTGGAAAACGCCCCGGCAAAGGAAAAGGAATTCTTTAAGGTCCCCAAGGTAATCGAATGAAGTTAAATACCCTCACCTGCCACGAGCTTCAAGGCTTGCTTAAAGATAAAAAGATAACCCCGCAGGAAATTCTAAAGGAGGTTTTGGCAGCGATTAAAGAGGGCGACGCAAAGGTCAAGGCTTATGTTTCAATTAATCCCTTAGAGACCTTTGCGTCGCCCAACTCAGTCATAGCTGGAGTCCCCATTGCCATTAAAGACAACATCTGTGTTAAGGGTCTGAAAGCCAGCTGTGCCTCCAAAATCCTCGAGGGATTTTCTCCTCCCTATGACGCCTTCGTCGTCGAGAAATTAAGACAAGCCGGAGCCCAAATTATCGGCACTACCAATATGGACGAGTTCGCCTTTGGCTCTTCCACGGAAACTTCGGCCTATGGTATAACCCGTAATCCCTGGGACTTGGAAAGAGTTCCCGGCGGCTCCAGCGGCGGCTCAGCCGCGGCCGTGGCCAGCGACGAAATAATTTTTGCCTTGGGCTCAGATACCGGCGGCTCCATCCGTCAGCCGGCGTCATTTTGCGGAGTGGTGGGGATGAAGCCGACTTATGGCCGGGTCTCGCGTTACGGTTTGATTGCCTTTGCCTCTAGTCTTGACCAAATCGGCCCCATCGCCAAAGATGTTACTGACTGCGCAATTTTACTGAATGCGATTGCTGGTTATGATCCCCAAGATTCTACCAGCGTAGATATTCCCAAGCCCGATTACACGCAAGCGCTGATTAACGATGTCAAGGGATTAAAGATCGCTATTCCTAAAGAATATTTTATCGAAGGCATTGACCCGGAAGTTAAGTCCGCGGTTGACGAAGCCATTAATCTTTTAAAGCAATTGGGCGCGCAGTTTCAAGAGGTCTCTTTGCCGCATACCCAATATGCGGTCGCCACTTACTATATTGTAGCCACCGCCGAGGCCAGCTCTAACCTCGCGCGTTTTGACGGAGTGCAATACGGCCTGCGCTGTCAGCCCAAGGAAACTCGCCGCACTGCGCTGATAGATATGTATGAAGAAACAAGAGGAAAGGGATTTGGCGCCGAGGCCAAGCGCCGGCTGATTTTAGGCACTTATGTTTTATCCGCTGGTTATTACGACGCCTATTATCTGCGCGCGCAAAAGGTGCGCACTTTAATCCGCCGGGATTTTGCAGAGGTGTTTAAGGAGTTTGATTGCATTTTAACGCCAACCTCGCCGACTGCGGCGTTTAAGTTGGGCGAGAAAATGGATGACCCTTTGTCAATGTACCTCTCGGATATCTATACCATTTCCGCTAACCTTGCCGGCGTGCCGGCTTTATCTTTGCCGTGCGGCTTTACCAAAAATAATTTGCCCATTGGCTTACAGATTTTTGCCAAGCCCTTTGCCGAGGAGACCATATTGCGCGCGGCATTTACTTACGAGCAGAACACGCCGTGGCATTTGCGTAAGCCCGAATTAATTGAGAGGTAGAAAAGAACGTTTCGTTTCGCGTATCGCGTCTGCCTGTCGGCAAGGCAGGTATAGCAAATTGCGTTAATGGGCAAAAAGTGGCC
>JBMONJ010000206.1:0-3616 GCA_049324655.1 Candidatus Omnitrophota bacterium
GGCGGCAACTATCAGGTCGCCTTCATTCTCGCGGTCAGCGTCGTCAATGACCACGACCATTCTGCCTTGTCGGATATCGGCGATTATCTCTGGGATGGAATTGAAATGCATGGCACTCCTTATCCGCCTGCGCCCCTTCAGCCACTAAACAATGGTAATGGCTGCGGCGGGATTTTTTCGCACTATAACTTATGTCGTCCGTTTTGGGACTCCATAAGTTATGTGCTCAAAAAAATCCCGAAAGTAAGGACTTTCGGGATTAGGGAGCGCTAAGATTCACTTTCTTCCATCTAGACTCTACTATTGGCGCAAGAATCGCACTTGCTCTGTCTCGCCGAATTCCGACGGACTCGTGGGCTTTGCCCCTTGCGGGGCTGACCACCAGTTGGGAATTTCACCCATCCCGAAAGTGTCAATAATATAAATGATTTAGCTGCATATGTCAATATCTTTGTATGTTGGGATTGCCTCATGCCCCTGTCGTCCACAAAGTATTTGCTATTCAAGTTGACTATACTATAATTATTCCATGGTTAAATTGGAAGCGCAGGTTGCGAAGATACTGAAAGCCAAAAACAAAACCCTCGCGGTTGCCGAATCCTGCAGCGGCGGTCTGCTTTCGCATCTTTTAACCAATATCCCCGGAAGCTCGCAGTATTTTAAGGCGGGCTTGGTGGTTTATTCGAATGAAAGCAAAATCTTTTTTTTAAAAATTCCGGCCCGGCTGATTTCCCGCTATGGCGCAGTAAGTAAGCCCGCGGCTTTAAAAATGGCCAAGAATCTCAGACGGCTTGCCAAAACCGATATTGGGATAAGCATTACCGGCATTGCCGGGCCAACCGGCGGAACCAAAAATAAGCCGGTGGGTTTGATGTTTATTGCTTTAGCGACGGAGAAGCGGGCCTTTTGCCACAAGTTTATCTTTGCGGGCAAAAGGCCCAACATCAAACTCCAATCTTGCCAAAAAGCCCTGTTACTCATCAAGAAAATCATCCGCTATGCCTGAAAATTTACGCCTCTTTATTGCGGTTGAATTGGGCTCCCCGTTGCGCGAGCAGCTAGCTGAAATTCAGAAAGAGCTTAAAAAATCCGGCGCGGACGCCAAATGGGTCAAGCCGGAGAATATTCATCTTACCTTAAAATTCTTAGGCGCCACGGCCTCTGACAAAGTCGAATCTATCAGCAATGCCTTGCAGGAAATCGCGCTCTTAACCCCGGGCTTTAGCGCCACGGCTTCTCAACTCGGCGCCTTTCCAAAAATTGAATATCCGCGGGTAATCTGGGTGGGAATTTCTGAAGGGAAAACCGAATTGGAAAATCTCGGTAGAAAAATTGAGGATCGGCTGTTTGAGTTAGGTTTTTCCCGTGAAGAGAGGCCTTTTGCCGCTCACCTTACTCTGGCGAGAATTCGTTCTCCTCTTAACCGCCAGAGCCTCGTCGAGAAATTAAAACAGGCGCAATTCCCGGCCCAAACCCAACTCATCAGAGAGATTATTCTCTTTAAAAGCACGCTCACGCCTAAAGGTCCAATTTACGAAGCGTTAAAAAGAATAACTCTAAAGGCAAGCTGAAAGACCAAAAAGGTATACAGCCCGGCCACAATATCGTCGAGCATTATGCCCAGACTGCCCGGCAGACTTTGCATCTGGTCTGCTGGCGCAGGCTTAACCATATCCAGACCGCGGAAGATTAAAAACGCAAGCACTGCCAAAGGAAGCTTAAAAGGAAATAAATACAGAGCGAGAAGCACGCCCGCCACCTCATCAATCACCACCTGTGGCGGGTCATGGTGCAGGAAGGATTTCTCCGCTTGTCCGCAGGTCATAAACCCTATCGCAGTAATAATCAGAGTCGCGGCCAAATAAACCCCGGGCCAAGGGCGCAACCAAATAAAAATTAAAAGCCCGACGAGGCTGGCAAAGGTGCCGGGCGCCAAGGGAAAATATCCTGCATAAAAAAAAGTTGCCAGCAGCCGGCTTAAGCGTTCAGCCACAGGTTCTTCTGCCTCCAGAGAAAAGAAATTCCGGACACCAAGGTAAGTCCGACGGTAACTATCATTAACAACCAGATACCGATACTAAAGTATCGCTCCCAATGCTGCGGCCACATCGCTAATTTAAACATTATCTCACGTAGCAGCAGAAATAAGAGTATGGCAAAAATCGCCACCATTTGTGAAACCGTTTTGTGCTTTCCCGCAGCTTCCGCCGCCAAAACCTTTCCCTTGGTCATTGCCAGCATCCTGACTCCGGTGATAATTATCTCCCGGCTCATAATCAAAACTACCATCCACGCGCTAACCAGCTGCATCTGCACAAAGGCCAACAAGGCCGAGAGAATCAATATTTTGTCGGCAATGGGGTCCATCAGTTTTCCGAAACTGGTAATTTGATTTTTTTTGCGGGCGATTCGTCCGTCATAAAAATCAGTAAGCGAGGCCAAGGTAAAGACTGCAAGCGCGCCCAATTTTGCCCACACGTCGGGAAGAAACAGCAAGGGCATGAAAATGAAAGTAAGGATGATGCGGAGTAATGTGAGTTTGTTGGGAAGGTTCATTTTTTGTAGCGCGTAGCCACGGGTCGCCAAGACACCAGCCACCAAGCCACCCGTAAAAGCGCATCAGGTGATCAGGATATCAGCGACTAGGATATCAGGATATCCGAATATCCGGGAAATTTTAATTCTGGGGACATATCACTTAATTATGCTACCTGCCAACACTTCACTCTTTGAAGCGAAGCTGGAGTTTTTCGAGCGAAGCATATAATACGGGTGGCGCGGACTGGTTTCGCGCAGCACGTTAGAAAACTCTTGCGGGCATGGATCCCGAGCGCAGCGAGGGAGAGCAAGAGTTTTCGCCCGAGCGAAGATTTTCCGCGCCGGGGAAAATCGAGCGGTGCGGCGAGAAACCGTCCGCGACAGGACCCGTAAACTTTCAATGAGCGAGAAAAATGCCAGAATCGCTACTCACAGTCCCCCACCAAATCATACTCCAAAGTATCAGTTATCTTGACGGAAACCAAGTCGCCGGCAGACAATTTTCTCCGCGAATGCACATGTACTACGCCGTCAACTTCGGGCGCATCGAATTCCGTGCGGCCCAAATAAATATTTTCTTTCATTTCCTCGCGCTCGTCAATTAAAACCTTTAAGACCTTTCTTAAGAAACGGCGGTTGACTGACTCGGCCACCTGCTGTTGGGTTTGCATCAACAAATCAAAACGCGCTTGTTTTATCTTCTGCGGCACCTGGGGCTTGAAATCATACGCCGGCGTTGCCTCTTCGCGCGAATAAATAAACGCCCCCAAGCGCTCAAACTTCTGCTCTTTGATAAAATCCAAAAGCTCCCGAAATTCTTTTTCTGTCTCCGTGGGGAATCCGACGATGATTGAAGTGCGGATGGCTACATTAGGAACGGTTTTGCGAATCTTTTCCAAGAGCCGCAGAATTTGGCCTTTACTGGTGTGCCGGTTCATCTTCTTAAGGATGCGGTCGTTGATATGCTGCAGAGGCAGGTCAATATATTTGCAGAGCTTATCCTGCGACTGGTAAACCTTAAGCAATGCGTCATTAAAATGCCGGGGATGCGTGTAAAGCAGGCGCACCCACTTTATAT